>CAIOIA010000123.1 GCA_903858295.1 uncultured Candidatus Peregrinibacteria bacterium
AACTGATTTAAATTCACATCAGAGAGATCTACTTTCTGGGCGATTTCCAGCATCTTGAGAAATTCCACAAGATTTACTTCGTTTTCCGGTCGGAAGGTACCATCAGCGTATCCATTAATTACTTCGAGAAAAAGAGCTCTGTTTAGATAACCGCTGTACCATGCGTTGCTTTCAGTATCTGTGAATTTGGCCGGAGCGACACCTGTCTGCATTTCCATCTGAGTGGCTTCGAAGATCAGCTTAAGCGCCTCTACGCGATTTAGTGATTTGGCAGGATGAAAAGTGTTATCTGGATAACCATTGATTACTCCCTGATATCTGAGAACTATGATTGCAGTATAATTCGGGTCTGTGACTGGAACGTCAGAGAAATCCTGAAATGCTTTGGCGGGTTTAGGCTGGTCGGTAATGGCGGCAGGAGCAGCGTCAGGAGTGGATGGTGTAGCTTCCGGGGTCGCTACTGCGCCTGCATCAGCAGGAGTTGAAACTACTCCCGAATCAGTCTGACTTATATCTCCAAGAGTGGGAGGCAATTGTTCGGCATAAGCCGTAATACAGAAGCTGCTGAGTAAAATTGAAGCGAGTGAAATCGAAATTATTTTGTTTTTCATGTGTTTGTTTGGGCGAATATTTACTTGATTAGATTTAAGCATTTCTGAAGATTTTTCGCAACTGCTTGGTAAATAGGTGGTTTGGTGAAATCGAGACCGGCTTTCTTCAGCTGACTCAGTGGAAAGTCGTCGCCGCCGCTGGCCAGGAATGCGAGATAACGCTTGGCGGCCTGAGTACCGGTCTTCGGATCGAGAATCTGGTCTGAGAAGTAGTACGCGGCGGCGATGCCTGTGGCGTATACATAGACATAATAGTTGTAATAGAAGTGTGGAATACGCGCCCACTCGTACTGGATAAATGCATCATCCGCTACGGAAGAGCCATGATACTTTTCATTAAGTTTTTTATATGATTTATTGAGTGTGGCTGGCGTGAGTGGCTCCCCTTTCTCCACAGACTGATGAATCTCCAGCTCAAATTCCGCAAACATTGTCTGGCGGAAATAAGTGGCTCTGATAGCGTCGATCTCGTTGGCAATTATTACTTTCTGCTGAGGCTTGCCCTTGTATTTCTTTATCAGATATTCCGTCAGAAGTCTTTCATTCACTGTAGAAGCCATCTCCGCCGTGAAGAGAGTGTAATCAGCAAGATTGTATGGCTGATTCGCACGCGCTAGATAGGAATGCATAGAGTGCCCCGCTTCATGAGCGAGAGTGAATACATCGTTCAGCGTGCCGGTAAAATTCAGCAGAATATATGGATATGAATCGTAACATCCTCCTGAGAATGCTCCACTGCGCTTGCCTTTATTTTCATATTTATCCACCCATCCCCCTCGCAGTCCCTTCTCCAATATTTTCACATAGTCCTCTCCGAGAGGTCTGAGAGCTTCTAGACACATATCGACAGCCTCTTCATAAGTAAATTGCAACGGCTCTGCCTCGAAAAGGCTGACCCGCAAGTCCCACATATTGAGTTTCTTCAGCTTGAGTTTCTTCGCACGGAAGCTTAGATATTTATGCAGGTGCTTCAGACTTGAGTTAGCCTGGGCGATCAAAGTCGTATAAACTTTTGAATCAATTAAATTACTGGAAAGCGATGCTTCCAAAGAGTTTGCGTAATGCTTTACTGAGGCGTAGAAATCGTGCTGCTTTACCGCCAGATTGAGCACTTCGGCATAAGTATTTATGTGACTTTTATAAGCAGTGTAGTAGGTCTCGAAAACCTTCTGGCGCAACTTGCGATCCGGATTTTCCAGGTATTTGCTGTAAAGACCTGAAGTAAGTTTAACTTTTTTGCCTTTATCATCGACTGTGCCATAGTCGAGATCGACATTATCCAATGCAGAAAAAATACTGTCGGGACCTGAGAATAAGCGGCCTGCCCGTGAAACAATATTTTCCTCTACATCAGAAAGAATATGCTTCTTCTTCACGATGAGCAGATGAATTTCTTTCCTGTAATTAGTGAATTTCTTATCTTTCAATAACTTCTTTAGAAATGTATCAGAAAGCTTGCTGAGTTCAGGAGCCTGAAATGAAATCGTCTGGGCAAATTGATTGAATAGCAGTTGAGATTTCTGTACCAGAGTGTTTGATTCGTCATTCGCGAGATCGACTGCGTTGTAATGAGACGCAAAGACATATAATTTCTCTATAATTCTCTGTGTGGCGGAAATGGCTTCGAAACACTGCAAAATAGCAGTGGCGTTCTTCAGTTTGCCCTTAAAACGCGAGAGTTTCGGGACTTCTCTGGAGATTTTTAGAAAATCTTTTTGCCATTTCGTAGTGCTTGAATACATTCGGGAAAGGTCCCATTGATCAGCCTGAGGCACTTCTCTGCGGTCATCAAAATAAATATTTTTTTTCATTTATAGGGGGTTAGTTTTTGACATAATAGATTCGATCAGTATTATAAGTAAAGTTTTAAGCTCAAAAATCAATGGGAAAACATTTGGTGATTGTGGAGTCTCCGGCCAAGGCCAAGACGATTTCAAAATATTTAGGAAGTGCATACAAAGTAGAGGCTTCGATAGGACATATAAGAGATCTGCCGGGAAATGCCCAGGAAGTGCCTGAGAAATATAAGAAAGAGAAATGGGCAAGACTTGGCGTGGATACAGATCATGAATTCAAGCCCTTATATATAGTGCCTGATGCGAAGAAGAAACAGGTCAAAAAACTGAAAGATGCGATGAAAGGAGTAGACACTCTGTATCTGGCAACGGATGAGGATCGCGAAGGAGAAAGTATTTCCTGGCATTTGCTGGAACTGCTGAATCCGAAAGTACCAGTGAAGAGGCTTGTGTTTCATGAGATTACGAAGGAAGCAATTCAGGGAGCTCTGGAGCACCCTAGAGAAGTGGATATGAATATGGTGCATGCGCAGGAGACACGTAGAATACTTGATAGACTTTATGGTTATGAAGTCTCTCCAGTGCTGTGGAGAAAGATAGCGCCTAAGCTGTCAGCCGGGCGAGTGCAGTCTGTAGCGATCAGACTTGTGGTAGAGAGAGAGAAAATCCGCGGAAAATTTGTGCCTGCTTATTATTATGATCTGAGCGCACTTTTCGCTACTGAGAGAGCTGAGAAGTTTAGTGCTGAGCTGAAGGAGATAGATGGCAAAAAGCTCGTAACCGGCAAGGATTTCGATCCGGAAACCGGTAAGATGAAAGCCAAAGATAAAGTTCAATTAAATGAGCAGCAGGCTAAGGATCTGGAAGCGTCCATCAAGGACAATAATTTCAGAATTAGCAGCATAGAGCAAAAGCCTTTCACACGTAATCCGGAAGCGCCTTTCACTACTTCTACTCTGCAACAGGAGGCGGCCCGCAAGCTGAGATTTGCAGCGAAGAGAACCATGCAGGTAGCACAGAAGCTCTATGAAAACGGCTACATCACCTATATGAGAACTGATTCGACCAATCTGGCTGAATCTGCAGTCACTGAAGCCCGCAATCTGGCTACCAAGCTATATGGTGCGGAATTCGTAGCTGACTCGGTCCGTAAATTTACGGCCAAGAGCAAGAACGCCCAGGAAGCTCATGAAGCTATACGTCCTGCTGGAGCGACTTTCCGACTGCCAGAAAATCTGAAAAATGATTTGGATGAGGATCAATTGGCTCTCTATGAATTAATCTGGAAGAGAACTATCGCTTCTCAGATGAAAGAAGCCAAGATGATGTCCACAAGCGTGCTGGTGACTGATGACAGGCATGTATTCGGTGCTACTGGTAAAACTATAGTCTTCGCAGGGTTTCTGAAAGCATATGTGCAGGGATCAGATGATCCGGAAGAAGAGCTGGAAGATCAAGAAAAGATCCTTCCTGAGATGAATAAAGGGGAGCGCGCCGACCTGAAGAAAATGGAGGTTAAACCGCATCAGACCAAGCCAATTGCGAGATATACTGAGGCTTCTCTTATCAAGGAATTGGAGGCGCGCGGTATCGGTAGACCTTCGACTTACGCGACCATCATGGACACTATCGTACGTAGAGATTATGTATTTAAGCAGGGAACTGCTCTCGTGCCTACCTTCGTAGCTTACGCCGTGGTAAGCCTGATGGAGAAACATTTTACTCATCTGGTGGATTATACTTTCACTGCTGAGATGGAGGACGATCTGGATAAGATAGCCGGTGGAGAACTCAAATCACTCCCCTACCTCACCGATTTCTATTTCGGAAGTAAAGGTCATGCCGGACTTACGGCTCTGATAGGACAGGAAATTGATGCAAGATCCATATGTACGATTCCTCTCGTAGAGGGACAGGAATCCGGTATGAATATACGTATTGGTCGTTTCGGGCCTTATATAGAGCAGGGCGAGAAGAAGTCCCCTCTTCCTGAAGAGACTGCTCCTGCAGATCTGACTATAGAGAGAGCCCAGGAAATACTGGACACGGCTAAGCCTGCCGGCGAAGAAATGGGAGCTAACGATACATCAGGTCTGAAAATCACCAAGAAAGTCGGTCGTTTCGGTCCATATCTACAGCTCGGTGAAAAGGGAGATGAAGGGTTCAAGATGAAATCAATTCCGAAATTTATGTCTGTGGATGAGCTGACTATGGAGCAGGCAAATGAAATTCTAAGCTGGCCAAAAGTTATCGGTAAGCTGGCTAGTGGATCTGAGGTGTTGTTTGATGTTGGACCTTATGGGCCTTATATCAAAGCAGAAGGCAAGAATAGATCAGTGCCGGAAGGATATGACATCATAAATCTGAGCATAGCTGACGCGGAGAAAATTCTAGCAAGCGAGCCTGTAAAAGGTAAAGGTAGATTCAGTAATGCCAGGACTGCTACTCCACCACTCAAAGATTTCGGAAATGGAGTGATGGCCAAGACTGGACGATACGGAGCTTATGTAACTGATGGTAAGACCAATGCATCCATACCGAAAAGTATGAGTCCCGATACAATGACTGCTGAGCAAGCTATGGAACTTATAAAGAATAAGCAGAAATAATTGATAACAACTACTAGCATGAAAACTATTAAAGAGCTGATGGAGTGGAGATTTGCATGCAAACAGTTCGATGAACAGAAGAAAATACCTGAAAATGTACTTAAGGATATCCTGGAAACAGCCAGACTTTCACCAAGTGCATACGGCCTACAGGCTTGGAAATTCATAGTCGTCACAGACGCAGAAGTGAAGGCGAAGCTAGCTCCGGTCTGCTACAATCAACTTCAAATCACTCAATCTGCTGCTCTCATAGTCTGCTGCATCAGAACTGATGTCATGGGTGAAAACGGTGTAGTAGAGAAATATTCGAATCTGTCCGGCAGAGAGCAGAATAAGAGCGAGGAAGAAGTGGCAAAATTCAAGGAGAGACTTAATGGAACCATGAAGATGATGGGCGACGATGGTGTGAAAGTGTGGCTACAGAAGCAGATATACATCCCTGCTGAATCAATGATTCTCGCAGCTGCTGAACAAGGAATTGACTCGTGTCCGATGGAAGGATTCGAAGCTGCTGGAGTGGCGAAGGTTCTGGAACTGCCTGAATATCTTATACCGACAATACTTGTGCCACTTGGATATAGGAATATGGAACAGCCGAAGAAGATACGATTTGGGATGGATGAGGTGGTGGAATGGAGATAGCTGAAAGCGCAAAGCTTAAAGCGCAAAGTGAAAAGTGAAAGACGCTTAGCGCTTAGTAGAAAGTGGGTATCGTGGAGAGTGAGGGATGTAGATTAGGTGAGATATTTGGCAGCAGCTGAACGCGCCTCGGATGAAAGCAATAATCTCTGTGATGTGAATGGATTTGCTTCCATTTCGAAGTGCATGGGATCGAAGGGAGCCAGCCAGCGGAATCCGACAGCTTTCATGATATTTACCACTTCCGGAGGGATATCACATATCATTGCTGTGTAGTTTTGTGTGTTTTTCAGGTGTGGCTGCCATGGATTTGTAGTGGGATTCAGATCTATGGCTGTGCCCCAGGAATGATTGCTTTGAGAGGTCCCATCTCTGACAGGTCGCCAGTTCTGACAACCGCATTCTCCCTGTCGACAATGGAAATTAATTTTTGCTGCTTTGATACGCTGCTCAGCTTCTTCCAGATAAGGCGCAATCAGTTTGCACACACGCATATTGGCTCCCATGAAGTTGATAGTTACCAGCGACTTCTGGACTTCTTCGTTGCTTCTTCCGACATGCTCTCTTAGCCAATTCTGATCTATTTTCTGAGCGAATTTGTCGGTAGACTGTGACAGTCTCGCTACCTGAGACTGATCATAGGTGGATTTACGATCACCGGATGGAGTAGAGTCAGGTGTAGAAGAAGCTGACTTCATTACGCCTATGCCAAATATTGTACTAATTATGTCCTTCATGAATTTCGAGAAGTCTACTTTGCCATCTTTCTGAAAATCCGCTCCGAAAGCCGATCCCATGCTCTTCAGCATATCCTTGAGAATGGTGTCAAAGAAATTTTTGTCAGTTACTACCTCTCGACCATGCTCAGCTGCCTTGGCTCGCACTACTGTCTTGAGCGCTGTCTTACGGGCGTTATCTACCTGTTTTAACTCGGATTTTACTGCGTGTTCATATGTCTGATGGCCATGCCGCTGGGCTTGTATTGCCTGTGATGGCTGCGTCTCACGCACACGGATTTTCCACCCATTTTGTACTGAAACTCTTTCACCTGAGGCAGTAAAATATCCAGTTTGTTCATCTTTGAAACCCCGTGTCGCTCCTGCGAAGACTAATTTGCCCTGCTGATCGAATATGTCGATTTTCAGAATATTTGGAGGCAATATGTCGGATAGATCCAAATCCCAAAGTGCCTGCTGATTATCTCCGAAGTCTGCGATGAATTCGAGATTGGTGGGCGAGGCAAGAGTTCCCGGCTGGTGGGTGGGCGCGGCTGGAGTTCCCGGACTGCGAGTAAGTGCGCCAGGGCCGGCCGAGGTGGATCGAGTGAGGAAGAGGGATGAGAGGCGGATGTGGCGGTCTAGGGGGGCGGATTTGATTTGGGCGAGGGAGAGGCCGGCCGCACGTAGAAGATC
>CAIOIA010000124.1 GCA_903858295.1 uncultured Candidatus Peregrinibacteria bacterium
TAAGGACGGCACAGTCATGCTGATATTCTTCGGACTTTTCGCCACCCTCATCTTCTGCCCCCCAGCTCTACTGACAGGGCAAGTAAGCCTCGACATAATCCCCATCGTGAGCGGTTTCGTCATGGCCGCTATCATACTTCTCATAGGTTATAATTTCGTATACAGATCAGAACGCATAGAAGAAATAGATCGGGTAGTTCCTCTGATGACACTCAATCCAATTCTGGTACTGATATTCGCCACACTATTTTTCCAGGAAATTCACTCGCCGCTGGTATACTTCGGAATATTTCTAATCATGCTAGGCATCATATTCAGCGCTCTGAAATTTTCCTGGCATGCAGGCAGCCACATCCGCGTAAACCGCCTCGCAATATTATTCTGCATAATCTCCTCCATAGCCTTCGCATCGAAAAACATCATCAGCAAATACCTGGCTATGGCGCATTTCCAGCCCCTCAGCATCATATTCTGGATAGGTATGGGCTGCGGCATTATTAGTTTATTAATTTTGCTGTTCCGGGCCCGACCTCATAGTTTCCCGCAAGGCAGAAGCCTCACAGACCACGCTCTAGCTGCATCTCTCAGCGTCGCATCCTCGCTGCTGATCACGGTAGCTATCATCATCGGTCCAACAGGTTTGGTGGGCTTCCTCAGCCGTATAGAGATATTCTTCGTACTGCTGATTTCCGAAAGCATTTACTATTTCAGACCGCATCTGCTGCGCACCAGATTCAACAAAAAAAACCTTTTTCAGAAATTATTTGGGATAATTCTGATTCTAGTAGGTTGTTACTTCCTGATTTAGTTGTATTTAATTTAGCCACCCGCCCATTTTTTGGGGAGGGTTAATTAGTTGGCCCCGCCGCACCTGGTCCTAGTGGACACAGAAGCGGCGAGGCAGAAGCGAAACATCTGCGGGTGCTACCTTCGAGGTAGCGGTCGCGAGCTCAGAGAGGAGCGGCGCGACAAGCGAGATAAGCGAGAGATCGGCGTTTAAGGACGCCGAAAGCGAAGAACTTTCACGAACGTGAACGCGTGCATCGTCATGGACGAGGCACGAACCGCCTCCTTTCTTAGGCGGTCATGTTGTTGTTGGCGTCGGCCGTGTTGTTGGAGCCGCCGCCATCGCGCAGGCGATCGTGCTTCTTCTCGGGGTACTTCTCGACGAGCCCGGCCACCGTGAGGTGCCGGAAGGCCTCCGAGAACTCTTTCCCGATCTTGAGCTGACCGGAGTCCCGGTCGGTCTCGATGATGCCGAGATCCACGAACGCCTCTGCCGCATCGGCACCGATGACACCGAGGGGATGGCCCTGCCTATGAGCCAGGACCAACTTCTTCATCTCCCAGGGAAAACGGAGAATTGCCAACTCGAGGACGATGCCATGCACAGCCTTCTTCTGCATAACTACCTTTCGATGTTCCTCCCGACCCAGACGTTAGCCCCACATGAGCGTACGACACAGGCCGAGACTCGCGCAGTAAACCACATTCCAAACCAGAAGTCAACTACCAATTAAATTCACAGCTAAATTCCCAACTTAATTTTTAGATAAGTGGAAGCTCCCTGGCAAACAAATTTCGCCACAAATTCACCAAACCAATTCTGTGCGTACGCACACTTTCACAACCCATTTCGAGCAACAACAAGCCATTCATCCGCCAACCTTTTTCAAATCTATCTCTTCTTTTTAAGTTCTTTTTCCAATTTTGGTAATTCTTCCTTGATTGTCGACCAGACTATATTCAGATCAACTCCAAAATATTCATGAATTAGTTTATTCCGCATCCCTACGATCTTATTCCACTCAACCTTGTATTTCTCTTTAGTAGACCTGGTAATCAAATTTGCCGCCTCACCTATAATTTCCAACTGTCTCACGATTGCACTTTGGAGAAGTTCGTCAGCGACAAAATCACCAATAGTTAATTTCTTGGAATATTTATCTATGAAACTTATCGAATCCAAAATGTGCTGTATATAGACCTTATCGTCTCGAATCATGGATAATAATTAAATCTTTTTCAACATATTTCTTAATATACGGATGTAAGGCATTAATTGTCACCAAATCGACCTTACTAATTTTTATCTTTTTCGCTATTTTGTCTTCCATCTCCAATATATCAAAATAAGTAACTGGCTTAGAGAAATTCACCAACAAATCCAAATCACTCTTCGCAGTTTCCTCACCACGGGCATAAGACCCGAAGACCGCTACATAATCAATCTTATACCCTTTCATTATCGGAAGTACTTTCTCTCTCATCAATATTTCTATTTTTGGCGACATAAAATATTTTTATATACACATATATTAACACAGCATGTACAATTCACCAATTTTTCCCTATTATCAGATCAATTCACCACTAACCCACACCCCATGTCATCCTTCTGGCCCAGCCCAATACTCTTCCAGATCGGCCCGCTCTCGATACACTGGTACGGCCTGGCATACGCCATTACTTTCCTACTCGCCTACTTCATATTCCATCACAGCCGCCCTGGCCGCGCGCTACCCCTAGACGAGAATCAGAAAGACAATCTGCTAATCGCCTTGATAGCAGGCATCATACTCGGGGCGCGATTCGGTTATATTATTTTCTACAACGCGGCATATTATTTAGCAGATCCAATCCAAATCCTGGCCGTCTGGAAAGGCGGATTATCCTTTCACGGAGGCGTAATCGGCACAGCCATCGCAGCATTACTATACATCAGCTGGCACCGCCGCAAGCATCACGACCATACCGTCTCCTTCTTCCAAATCACCGATATAGCGGTACTTATCACCCCCATCGGCATATTCCTCGGCCGCCTGGGCAACTTCATAAACGCAGAATTATACGGCCGCATCAGCCCGGACACTCGCTTCTGCCTAAACTTCCCCAGCGACCCGGCCAATTGCCGTTATCCATCCCAACTCTTCGAATCAGCCACAGAGGGCTTGTTGCTGGGCATAATCATGTTCGTACTCTCCCGCCACTTGCACCGAAGCAGCAGCGACAAGCCCGGCCAACTCAGCGCCATATTCCTGATACTATACGGCATAATCCGCTTCGTGAACGAATACTTCCGCGAACCCGACGCCCAACTCGGCTTCATCGCGAACATCCCCGGCATAAGCGCGCTAACCATGGGCCAAATACTCTCCGCAGCGCTGGTGCTGGCTGGAGCGATTATGTGGATTCTTATAAGAAAAACCGCACGACGGGAGGAGAAGAATTAATTATTACCGACACTCGCTACCGCACCATTATCACTACCATCAATAGACTTAGGCTTAACCCCGGCGGCAATTTTAGCAGTCTTAACAGTTTCATATTCTTTAGCTGCAGATTCATAAAGTTTTTCAGCCTTAACATAACTTTCAATCATGGCTTTACCAGCTTCAACGACAATAGCATCCCCTTTCTGTAATTCGTTACCACTAGTTGCACCATATGTCGCCGCTTCTCCCTTAAGAGTAAGAGCTTTAGCCTTAGCATCTTCCGCCTCTTGCTTCTGAACTGCGGCCTTATTCTCTACTAAAGCATATTTCCTAGCCGCTTCATCATAAAACTCTTTTGCTTCAGCAAAAGCTCCTGACAAATAAGACCTATCTGCTAATTGAAGAATAGTTTTTCCAACTGTATTATTTCTGGCCGCTAGATCGAACTTATTCGCCTCTTTTTGCCACAACATTGCATTGGTTTTTGCCTGCTTGGCTTCATGTTGCTCAACAAGCGACTGATATTTCTCCAATGCTTCATAATATAATCCTCTTGCTTCCACAATCTTTCCAGATTTAGCTAGTTCATCAGCTTTAAATATTAGATCTTTTCTATTTGCTTCCTTCCCAAGCAATCCATTTTTTGTAGCTTTCTTTTTCCACTCAAGAGCTTCCTGTTTGCATTGCCCCATGTCTTTTTGTTCTTGTTTCAAACGTAACGCCCAAGCTTTTTTATCGTTATCTCGTTGCTGACCCAGATAACCAGACAACTTATCTGTTAGCCCATCAAGTCCTAGACGTCTCGTTGTACGCTCCAAATCGTTATTAATAAAAACAGGTCCTTCAAACGATTTGAATTTTTGCAATATAGACAAATCATCTTGTGCCTTTCTGATATCGGACACATTATTATCAAGAAAATTACGAGATATAACATCCATGACATCTATCTTCTGCTGGGTATATATTTTTAGCGCCTTGATATTCTCATCAATTTGATTCTTAGCTTCTCTATATTTCTGAAATAAAGACCCAGGACAGGGCTTTCCATTCAACACCGCTTTCAAACTCGCTTCATATAATTGTCTCAACTCAGCCTGAGCTTTCTTATCAAACTTGGTTGGATCTTTCAAAATGCCCAATACTTTTAAATCTAATGAATCCCCAGGTTTTATTTCAAGAGCTTTTAGCAAATCCGGCTGCTGCTCTGGACTTGGATTAGGTGCCATAAATATAATTTAAGAATCCCTAAATTATAGCACACCCCGCCCAAAATTCCAAATCCACCACCCAGGCAACCACCCCCACGCCACCTCGAAAACGCCGCAAGACGAGACCACTTCCTCAAAAACCGTGAATATTCTCCGCCCGGGCGTAAAATCACAA
>CAIOIA010000125.1 GCA_903858295.1 uncultured Candidatus Peregrinibacteria bacterium
ACAGGAGGCATCGGATCTACAGTCAGGCAGATCGGCCAGCAGACCAAACTTCCGAACTTCGACGCGGGACACTCGGATCAGAGCTATGAATCAGGAGCCTCACGGCTGACCAGCACCGTATACTTCGTACTCGATTTCTTCAAATATGTAGGCGGTAGTCTGGCAGTCATCATGATTATAATTTCCGGATTAAAACTCATATTCTCCGCGCGTACTGTGGCAGATGTGATGAATAAGGAGAAAGAGACGCTCAGATTTTCATTCATCGGACTTGTGATAATCCTAGTGGCAGCTCAAATCGTGCCACTTATATTCGGGCAGGAGGGAGAGACCTTTCGGAGCTCCGCGGATCTGACTATGGCCGCTCAGAAAGCTACGACATTCACTCAGGGGTTGACCGGAATTATAAGGACATTTATCCCATCATTAGCTATATTATATGCGGTAATTGCCGCTTTCAAACTACTGATTTCACAAGGGGAGCCAGAAAAAGTCAAAAAGGCTAAAACTCAGATGACATGGGCTGTGATCGGCCTTGTAATAGCGGGTCTCATGGAAGTGGTGGTATTCCAGATACTGTTCCCAAATAATG
Source organism: uncultured Candidatus Peregrinibacteria bacterium (assembly GCA_903858295.1). Classification (GTDB taxonomy): domain Bacteria; phylum Patescibacteriota; class Gracilibacteria; order UBA1369; family UBA1369; genus CAIOIA01. Next base: position 593 of record CAIOIA010000125.1, read on the forward strand.
GAAATCAACTTCCTGACACCATGGCATTCGCGAAGACAGTTGTCACAATGACGAATTTCATCACCGGTTTCGTGTCTACCATAGCCATCAGCATGATAATTTATGCAGGTTACCTATATGTCATGTCTATGGGAGGAGAAGGTGTAGGTAAAGCCAAAAAGATCCTATATGGAGCCATCATCGGGCTGGTGATTTCTATGGCAGCTTTCGGCTTGGTAAACACCTTTGTTCATATTCCTAATCATCCATTGGAAGATACTCCAGTACAGACCAAGTAGATCGTTGCACCACAATGCATTCGGCAGTCAAGCCGATTTCATTGTCCAGATAGCTAGTTTCCACACTCAGGTAATTGTCTTTAAGCATGAAAAATGCTATAATTTCTAGATTAAATAATTCTGCAACATGGCTACAAATACAAAAAAACAAGTTCACAGGTATATCGGAAAATACTCTGATTATTGTCTGAAAACATTTCTTATACTGTTCTCGGTCATTATCTCTGTCCATTTGGTGTCACATATACCTCTAGCTCATGCAAATCCAGGTCAGGACTTCCTGTCTGGAATGGGATGCAACGATACAAACAAAGACGGCACAATTACCTTCGATGAATGTCTGAACAAAGGAAAATCCGGAACAGTTACATCGTTTACTGACTTCAAAGGAGACCTCACGCCACCAGATCCAAAAGGCTACGCCCCTGGATTAACTCAGGCACAAGACGCTCGTACATTCGTACTCAATGTGACAAATTTCGCACTTGGATTCCTAGGCTTGATAGCAATTTTGATAGTTATCTATGGAGGCTTCATGGTGCTTACCGCAGCAAGCAAACCGGAGGAAGCGGGAAAAGGTAAGAAAGCGATACAATTCGCTGCAGTCGGATTGCTTATCGTCATGAGCTCATTTGCAATAGTGAACACTGTCTTACTAGCTCCAAGCGGAAATGAGAAAGGCAATGGGGCGGGCAAAGGCCTAAGTGCGACAACTATTCGTGGCGTGGCACAGAGTCAGAGATTCAATTATCTCGCAGACCGCATCGATCAGGTAATGCTTAAGATATACAATAGCTATCAATTCAATATATTGATGAAGCAGCAGCTGGATAATGCCTATACTGCTATTCATTCCTTCGAGCCAGCCACTAGCTGCGACATCCCATTCTCTTCATGTATCAACCAGCTGGATAACATCATCAATACTCAGCTGAACATGATGACAAATTCTCTGAATGACCCTGCAGCCAACAGTAAATATAAAATCGGCATGGCGGCTCTGATAAACGAACTCACAAAAGAGAAAACTCCCGCAATTCCTGAACTTACTAACAAATCAGTTGGTGAAAATTGCGAAACTCTCAATTCCGGCATCAAGGCTAATCTTTGTACTACAGACAACGAAGCAAATATACGTAATGACATCACCACCAAGCGCGATACGATAGCCGCCATCATCCCAGCCACCAAATATGCTTTCCTCTCTGATGGCTACAAGCAGGATTTACTGGATTCCAAGCTGATTATCGCTGATGTATATGGCGTGATAAATGGCATAGCTACTGCACAAATCGGGGAAAAATATTTCAACGATTTGATTCCTACAAAAGTTTCAATGAAAGGAAATTATCAATACAACTCTGGAAATCTGGAATCTGAGAGCACAAGCATTCTTAACCAAGAAATAAATACTACTAACGCATATCTGGTTCCTACTACGCCTCTCGCTGAAGTGGATCAACAATATCTTAAACAAATCATAACCGACCTCCTCCAGATCAAATCAATTCTCGAAAACATCAAGTTCGTAGATACAGTTATCACAGCTGATGTCACATCTGGTAATGCTCCAGTAATCGTAGACTTCTCTACTGTCGGCTCCACTGATCCATCCGGACTCAGCGTGAAAGACAGTCAAATACAATGGGATTTGGATGGTAATGGCACTTTCGATGAAGGCACACTTCAGGGAGATAAATTCAAAAACTGTGAGGAGAAGACTAAAGATGACAACAGCAAATCTACTACCCACTGCATATTTACTCAGCCAGGCACTTATCGAGTAACAGTGAAAATATTGCCATCGGCTGATCAGATGGATTCTTCTACAGGGCTGCCGTGGTCACAGGAAATAGCTCCGGGTATTGCATACATCGACATCCTGGTAAATCCAGCATCAACCAAGATAAATCTATCAGCTGAAGGCAAGCCAATTATCTCTTATGATGATGCCACAGGTCAGCTGAAAGAAGATCACAATGAAGTGTATTTCACCTTATCGAAAGCGAAGGCAGGCATCAGCTTCGACGCCAGCAAGTCGACTTTCTCAGACGGTACTACGAAGATTGAGAATGATCCAAGCTCCAAGATCAGATGGAATTTCGGCATACCTTCGACCAATAACGATGTGTACGAAATCCCAAGCAACGGTTCGCTAAACAAAACACAGATCTATCCTGCGAACGGCAATTATCAGGTGAAATTCGAAGTAACGGACAAGAACGGTGTCATTGATCGCAAAATATTTACAGTAGTGGTCTCGAACCTCGCGCCTGAGATCACCAGCCCTCCACTTAATTCCAAGATAGGTCAGGAAGTGACATTCGACGGATCTAACTCCAGTACTGACGGGGATCCACTTATATTCAACTGGAATATCGAGAAAGTCGCCGTGAAGACTAGCGCACTGATTCCTACGAGATATTTCGCATGGGCTGACAGAGTAGCTCACGCTGCTTCAAGCTTCACATACACACCACCGACTCCAGTAGCTCCTCCAACACTGCTTCCGAAAACTCTCGAGCCTACCAAGCGCGCAGAAAGCAATCAGTTCTACGATTGTAAAATGCCGGACGGCAAAGATGACACACTGAAATGCACATTCAAGAAAGCAGGGGACTATCGTGTCACATTAACTTTGATGGATTCGAAAGGCACACCTCATAATCAATCCACAACAATCAAAATTGATTCAAATGCGCCTACGGCAGGATTAAACATTTCAAGTATCAGCAAGTCAGTTCCAGCAGTATATAAATTAGACGCGTCATCACTAAGCTACGATCCTGACGAGAAAGATAATTCAAATCTAGAATACAGCTGGGAAATAAATCCATCTACATGCACCGTAGTAGGCTACGCAGATTCCTCAAGCATCGACTCGCTGATCCGAGCCGCCACAGACGCGAAATCCGCTCAGACTCCATGCACGAAACTCAAGGATTTCAGCCCTTCTGCCAGCCAACCAGTCGTAAAATTCAACCAGAAAGGAGATTACACAGTCAGTCTCGCGGTACGCAGTATCGACGAGCCGACAAGTATGTCCAATCCGACAGAATTGCCACTCGCAGTTCAGAACACTCTTGATCTGAATTGGGGAGAGATGAAGCCTAGCGGAATTCTGAAGGTCGCTGGGGCGGTAAATCCGAAGAGCGGTCTTACAGATCAGCTTCCTGGCGATATAAATACTCAACCGGTAGCGCCGATTACATTCTTATTCCAGAGCAGTCAGGCTATAAGCTATGAGCTGGACTTCGGTGATGGTCTAAGTGATTCGGGCGAGATGACACGTGGCAAGATGACAAGCGTTCTTCATAATTACACCAAGACAGGTAAATATATAGCCAAATTAAGCGTGTTTGATGCGGACGATGTAGAAAACAAAATGTCCCGCAATGTATTTATCGGAGCGGGGGACACGCCTGTCAGTATTATTACTACCAGAGTAAATGATTCAGAAATTCAGCCTGAAGATATAGACTTGCCGAACGGAATAACAGTTCACAATGCGGTGGTAGTAAATCGTAAAGACAATCTCGTATTTGACGCTGAGAAATCTCTCAATACAGACGGTACAGGTCGTAGATTGATTTACTCATGGAATATAGACAATGGCGCGAAGCAGTCAGTATCGAAAACAATCACATACAAATTCGACAACGTGTCAGAAAACGGCAAACCATTTGTGATTAGATTGAAAACAAGCAATGAGAAAGATCCAACTCAATTCGGAGACGACTCTGTAAATATATTAGTAGTTGGCGCCTCTCCCACCCTCCGCTCCCTGACCGCAGTCCCAGAAGGCCAAAGTCTCACGACACCGGTCAATATCCGCCTTAACGCCATCGGCGCCCAGGATGTCGACGGCCAAATAGTCTCTTACAAATGGTGGTATTACGACGCAAATTCTCCTGCATCACCGGACAATCGCCTGGGAATACAGATCACCAGCACTCCTACAGCGAACATCGCCATCGGCACGAAAGGCCTGGAAAACGAGAAACCAAGCTACAAATTCGGAGTGGAGCTGACCGACAACGACAATCTGACAGTATCCACAGACAGTGAGAACGATGCCAGCAGATTAAACATCATCACTCCTACTGTTCAGGTCACGAACGGGCCAAACAAAGCGCCAATTTCCAAATTCTCAGTAGACCGCACAAGCGTGCAGGTAGGTGAAAGTGTGAATTTCTCATCTGCTTCCATAGATCCGGATCAGGGCGGAGGAATACGAGAATATCGCTGGGACTTCGGTGACGGCACTAAGGGGGACAATCTCTCATCTGTCAGTCATACTTATATGAAAGCCAAAGCTGAAGGGTATAAAGTCAGACTCACTGTGGTAGACAACAATTCCAGCGAAGCCACATCAGACACAATTCGCATATTCGTAGATGCCGTAGCCGTCCCTCCTGTGGCTTCATTTACCTCAGAGCAGACGCCGGGCTCGAAGACAGTTAAATTTAATAATACATCGACTGTAGATATAGACGCAGGCGCGAAAGTGAAGAAATATACCTGGGACTTCGATGTCACAGTGGATTCAAACGGAGATGGTAAGAAAGAAAATGATCAGGATTCTACAGAAGTAAGTCCAAGTTACAACTATCCTCAATTCGGCATATATAGAGCAAAAGTAACAGTAGAAGATGACCAGGGACAGACTAATTCCATCACAAATTTCGTAAATGTGAAGCCGGCTGGCGCGCCAGCGAATCAGAGTAATGCTTCTGGATCAGGCGTCGGTAATGCATCAGGCAAAAGCAATCCGAGCCCGTCAGATAGCAATCTGGGAACCAAATCTCTAGGCGCGAACTTCTTCGAAGCCAGCAATAAAGTGGATCTCGGACTTCTAGTAGCAAGTATTGGAGGTTATGTTATACTCCTCTTGATTTCTGCCAAAACAACCAAAAAAGAAAATTAAAAAATAAACAATATATATATGGATACTAATCCAATTCAACCCTCTCCAGCATCTCAGCCCCAGCCAGCCCAACCTCAGCCATCACAGCCTCAAGCCAGACCTACTCCACAGCAGGCCACCGCTCAACCTGTCTCACCTCAGCCTCCACTTCAGTCTCAGCAGCCACTTCCGCAGATGCCTCAGGGCCAGCCATACAGACAATCCTATCCACAGGCTCAGGGATACGCCGGTCAGCCTCGCCCTCTTCCACCTACTCCTATGGGTCCGAACCCACGCCGTCTCATACTCGGTTGCCTTGGATTTTTCTTCTTCTCTATATTTCTTTTCGTACTATTCGTAATTGCATTTGTATCAAATACTTCTGCTTCAGGTCAGAACGGCCTAGCTGACGCCCTCGGCGTCAATACAGGCGAATTCACCAACACACTCATCCTGATCACAAATCTGATATTCGGATTGGTGGTAATGGTATCTTTCTTCGTCGGAGTATTTGGTCTGTTCCGTGTCGGTATGGCGCCTAAGCTGGACAAACCGGCTCGATCTAGTGGCTACAGACAGGCAGGAATCGCAGGAGTTATATTCCTCATCATGATCACTCTCTGGGTGTTTTCATACATGTACCTAAATGGCAAAAAGGTAAATATCATGACGCAGCAGGCGGTCACTCAGAGTATTCTCACAGACCCACTCAGCACCACTCAGCTCACAGCGCCTATAGATATCAAGTTCGACGCTACTAAGATTCCATATAATCCGAACCAGATAGAAATCACTTTCTATGCCTGGGATTTCGGCGATGGCGGAGCATCGAATAGTCCTGTAGTCACGCACACTTACAGCACAATAGGGCAATATACTGTGAAGCTCACAGTCACCGCACGAAACAAATCTACAAACGCTACAGTCACTCAGAACTTCGAGAAACTCGTCACAGTTACAGATGTGAAAATCAACGCTGACTTCACAGCCTCTCCTGACTCAGGTCCAGCACCTCTGACAGTTGCTTTTGACGCCAGCACATCCACATCTCCGGCAGGTCAAATCAAAACATATGAATGGGATTTCCGCGGCATCGGTACTTTCCGCGATGGCACAGGAGTGACAGCTTCATATACATTCGACAAAGTAGGGGATTATCCGGTGAAGCTCAGAGTTACAGACAATCTAGGCAAGTCTGCGGTGATCAGTAAGACAATCACAGCAGGTGGACCAGATGTCCCGGTATCTGTGATAAATATCCCTACAAACGACGGAAAATATTATACAAACATTCAGTATACTTTCATGGGTGAACAATCCACTTCACCGAACGGAAATATTAGCAAATACGAATGGGACTTCGGCGACGGTACTCCGAAAGCCATCACACGCACAGCCACACATAAATATACAAAAGTCGGCCTTTACGAAGTAATATTG
>CAIOIA010000126.1 GCA_903858295.1 uncultured Candidatus Peregrinibacteria bacterium
ACTCAAGAATATTTACTTCCAAATCCGTCAAAGGAAGGAACTCAGAAATTACTGATCTAACGTAAGTCATGATTCCTCCTAAGCCGCCATGTTATCGACATACCACTCCGCCGCCTGCTGCTCTAAGGCTTCCGCCTTAGACTCTTTTCGCGAAGCCTCAACATCTTTAAGGCAAGCCTCTTCAAGTCGCTGCATCACCCAATCATTAAGCAGAATGGATATGTCTTGAGGGTCTTCAATCGTTGACACTTTAATTATCTCAGCCTCCGCAGAACAGCCAGGGTCATCATAGGTTCTGGGTTCAGCAGGGGAGTAGTGATACTCTGCTACTAAAGTGATACCTTCGATAGTTAAGATTGTGGTTAATATTTCGTTATAATTTTTCATTTTCGTCTCCGATTTGCCTTGTGCAAGGCGATTGAATTGAGGGCTTTGGTAAGCCCTCGGTAAGTGTCACAGGTGACGGTTACTACACTCTCATAGGCATCAAAACCCCTTTAAAAGGGATTTCAACGTCGTCTTCTACAAATACCCCAGAAAATAGCATCACTTGCCAGTTGCCAAAGCTAGTTTGTTTATTTACAACAAATGTTTCTACATTCTTTCCTAACCTTTTGATTTTCTTTATATACTCCACATCAAAATGGGAATCGTAATACCGACCTGTGTATTGCAGATATTTAGTACCTCCAGTTTCTCCAGGCTTACCGTCCTTTATGCAAATTGCGTCTGATTGATTAGCAAAGTGTTCCATCACACGATCTATGTTAGGGTATTGGTCTTCTAAAATAACTTTATAACCTTCAGGCAGGTAATACCCTTCAGGATATTTATCCGTCTCGAACCGAATACAGATATGCCCATCACTAGCGTCTAACGTCTTTCCTGAGGAATGTATAAACCTCAGGTACACCCTAACGTCTTTTTTGGTTGTAAATATGCTTGCAGTTTCAAGTAAAGTTTTCATGGTTCGTCTCCGATTTGCCTTGTGCAAGGCGATTGAATTGAGGGCTTTGATAAGCCCTCGGTAAGTGTCACATGTGACGGTTAAGATTTAAGGGCCGCCATAGACTCTGCAAGAGTCCATAACGCCCTATTAAGCTTGATATTCTCTGAGATACTGTTGACAGCCCGAGTTGTGGTGCGGCGGTTATTAGCCGTGCGACCTGCTAGCCCCCCTCGGATAAGATTCTCTTGGACAACATTGAAAATAGTCCACAAGTCGCCTTTAAGGTCTACTCGTCTTTTTACATCTAGTAGCTGGTGTGAGTGGATAGGTGCTTTATCTGGCTCATCATACTTAAGACTTAGAGCAGCCTCTGCAAACACCCTCTGCTCTGAAGTTTCTAGTTTTATAGACTTCATAATATCCATTGATGAGTCAATCAATTCAAAATCCTTTAGGATTCTGTAAGAACCCTCAATGACATTATCAATGACGTTGCCATTGTGACGGATTCTAATCTCCTGAATATTCTCCCCCGCAACACAGCCGTTATTGCAAACGAATCTCAATACCCCTCCAACCATAAGACTAGCAGAGGTTTTATCATGGGCGTTGGTGTAGATAATTTCCTTCGCTTCCGTAGAAGAGATCTCAGATTCATGTCTGAATCTAAGCATATGCCGAGTAAACTCTGCTTTCCCCTCTGTTCGGGAGTTTGCCTGAATAGCAGAGAACGGCTGAAAGCCCTCTTTTCTAAGCTCATGAATAATTCGTGAGGTTGGAATAAATGCGTATCGCTCAGAACAACCATCCCACGCCTGAGTGGCAAAAATGCTAGGGCAGTATTTGAATAAATCCTCATCCGAGATTGGGGTCGCTGATTGGATTTGGTTTTTGGTTTTTAAGTCGAAACTACTTTGTACTCTTAACATGGTAACGTCTCCGAAATTCGCCTTAACTTAGTGCGGTAAGAAAGGCTATTGATGATGGTAACTATCACATTGTGATAGTTACCGATTAGATTTTATAACTATTCAAGCATTTTTTTTTAGAGCGTCAGCTTCAGAATAAAGCATCTCTACTCCTCTACTTATTTCGTCATCTCCATAGAAAGCAAAAATAGATGCAGATACTTTATCTGCATCACTATAGACGTGGATACGCAGATCATCCGCCTTTATCCACAAGTCAGCATCTCTTCCTATATTAATGTCAAATTCCCCTACGATATTTAATGTAATCATTTGTGTGCCTCTCTTATAAGTTAAAATCCTCCATGAAATTGTTCAGCCGTTCGATTACCTCCCCAACAGGGGTTGTTACATCACAATCTTCCTCATCCAGAGTATACATCCCATCCAGATACTGCGCTTTTCTAACCTCCTCCTCTATATGTTCAACGTAATCCACAAGAGCCTCCATTTTACTCTGCAATTCCGATTCCAGCTCAGTTTTCGCAGGGACTCTGATAATTTCTTTACAATTCAGATAGTTATACACTACTCACCTCCGAACTGTCATAGTGTGACGGTTTATCTTGACCACAGGTCATACAAACCTGCCTGCCTGTACATGGCATCTTACCTGTCCAATAGTAAGAACAATATACCCCTTCCTTCGGAACACCTCTTTCCCAGAGGCATAGGGTTCTTTTACATAGTGGTTTCATAATCATCCTCAAACATAGGTAAAGGGGTTTTCAGGAACAAAGATGCCAATCCCATGTCTAACGAATTGGATGATTCCCATCCCTCATCTTTAGGGGGAATATAAGTCAATCTCGTTGCATCATGAGTTTTTGCCCAGGCAATTACGCTGTCTTTATCGTACAACAACGCTCTACCTCTTCTGATAGGTAAAGGGAAACCTATCAGTAAGCGTCTCCGCCCCTTAAAAGTGTTTAAAGCTATTTTTAGAATAGCCGCAGCCTCTTTAGAATCAATCAGCATAACTACACCACCATATGATTAATACAATAGGCTAGAGCTTCCTTGCCTTCCTGATGGGCAGCCTCTTTAGAATCAATCAGCATAACTACACCACCATATGATTAATACAATAGGCTAGAGCTTCCTTGCCTTCCTGATGGGCATCCTCATAAGAGTAATAACCACCGCAACTGTCAATCACCTCATTATCATGAACAATTTCCCATTCATAACAATCACCCCCCAGATAAGCAGAATACACCTCCACTTCAGCCCTAACACAAGCATGCGCCCATGCTACATTGACTTTGGTAAGCTTGATCCGATTAGATTCTTTGAGTATCTTTTCCCTACTGACACACGCAAACCCCACACAGCCTGAATCCCATTGACAGGAAAATGGAACAGTGGACAGAGTTAAACCGGAATGGTCATACATATACACAGGAACAACCACTGCGTATTTCTTTTCTAATTGGCTTCGGGATATATCCTCATAGGCATGTTCGTCCCCTAGGGTATATTTACGGTGTGAGAATATAAACTCCGACACGTTATCAAATTCTCTTGGGTTTTGTGGGTTTTGATCTACATTGATATTAAGTTTCATTTTCGTCTCCGATAGTGCTGATAGTGCGATCAGCAGTTTTAAATGTCACAATGTGACGGTTAAGGTAAATCTTAGTTAAATACTTCTCGGCAGATATTAGATATTTGCCTTTTTGCAGAGGGAAATGTATCCCTTCCATATATCTTTACTTCTATACCCGCAAAAGCAG
>CAIOIA010000127.1 GCA_903858295.1 uncultured Candidatus Peregrinibacteria bacterium
CGCCACCTGCTCGTCATTTACTCTTTTGAAATCAGCTCTGGAGATATATACCTCTCCGCTCACTTCCAGATCGATCTCAGACGGCAGTCGCAGAGGTATGGACTCAATAGTTTTGATGGCATGAGTCACATCCTCCCCCATCACCCCATCTCCGCGTGTAAGAGCCTTAATCAGCAGGCCTTTCTCATACCTTAGCGTGATATTAAGTCCATCTATCTTCAGCTCGCATAGATAATGTGGCTGCACATCTACCGGCAACAATTTAACAATTTTCTCTTCCCAATCCTGTATCTCCTCGAAGGAGAACACATCTGAGAGACTCTTCTTCGGGGTGATGTGCGCTATCTTCGCGAACTTGCCGGACAGCGGTGCGCCCACTCTCTGTGTCGGAGAATCACTGGTAATATATTCCGGAAATCTTTCTTCCAGCTGCTTCAGCTCGAGTTTCAGACTATCGCGCACGGCTTCAGACACTTCTGATTTATCCAGGATGAAGTATTGATAATTCAATTCTGAAATTTTTTGTTTCAGTTTCTCTATACGTTCTTTAACTTCTTTATTATCCATTTTTGTATTAAATTAACTTCGACAAGTTTAATCAATTTAGCCATTATTGACAATCAATTTGAAAATATTCACAGGAAAATTTTACTGACCTGTGTTAGGATCTAGAAAAACATATTTCAACATATGGAGAAAACAACCAAAAAGCTGAAGAAAACAGCTCAAAACAAAGGTCAAAAAGTAATTTCAAAAATTCGCCAGGCTTACATGGACGGCCCTTTGGCAGTCAGCGACAATCCGACAGCGGAGATACAGACTATGCTCAATCAACCGGTAAGTATCAAGTCAGAGCTTTATAAGACAGATACACGGGACAAGAAATTTCTTCAGGACATTATCGCGAAAGTCGATTCCGGAGCTATTCAGTTATTTACTCCTTCCTCTCTTCTGAACAAGCCGGTTTATGACCATCTATCCCCAGCTCTCCGAGCCAAAGCCGACTATGACATACTTAATCTTCTCTCGAAAATCAGACAAATCAAGAAACTCTGGGATACAGGCCATCAGGACTCCTATCAGATCTTCAACCTGATACACTCTCTGCGCCTCACGAAGGAGAATCTGGAGAGCGCGGAAGGGGACGTGTTTATCATCTAAATTCATTGAATCAGAAGCCCAGAAATGCTATAATTACCTGATTTAAACAAAAATAATGCCAAACGACGATTCCGGTAACATTCAGATCAAGCCGGCAGGCAGTACTGCAAATCCGCCTGCGACTGCAGCAGTAAGCCAGCCAACTCCAGCGCAGGCTCAGCCGACCAATGCGCGTGCTTTCAATCTGGAAGCCGATGCCGACGCTTCTGCGTCAGGTACTGCCAAGCCCGAGAAATACTCCATACCCAAGCTGGTAAAAGACAAATATCCGGATCTGGTAGAGCTGATCAAGGTCACAGAATCCATGGACGATCAGGAGCGCGAATACTGGTTCCAGATCATGCCTATCATGACGGCTGAGCAGATAGAGAAATTCCGCAATATATTGATCACAGAGAAGGAGCAATTACAGGCCCTGGATAAGGAATATGAAGAAGAATTAAACAGGCTGAACGAGAAGCATTTGCTCGAATGGAAAGAATTCGAATCGAAGGAGAAATCCAAAGCCATTCACGAGGCAGAGCAGGCCAATTCAGCATCTGAGAAGCAGATGGAAGAAGACCTTCTGGCTAAGCTCAGCAATGTCTAATTGACTTACCTATCTCATGGCCATCAGAACTTATAAAATCTCCATCTCAGACGGCACTAAGACGCCTTCAGCTCCGGCCGGAGAAACTTTCAAGTTGGCCTCCATGCCTACTCCGCAAGCCAAGCCCACCGCAACGGTTGCGTCTGTAAAATCCGCTCCAAGCACATCTGCCTCTCCCCGCCCTGTCTTCCCCGATGAGAAAATCACATATATATTACCCGCAAGTGTCCCGTCAGAGAAGCCACGCCAGGCCCACAAATCCCGACCAGTCCGTACCTCCACACTCGCATACAGGATCTGGTCCGCACTCGAATTCGTCGCTGTCACAGCCGCAATTTTCATGATTTCATTTTTTATACTGAATTGGCAATCCTACAGCCAGCTTTTCCAGACCAAGCTGGATATGGTGAAAGGCGCGATAAACTCAAATCCATACATCACTGAGCAATTACGAAATCTGAAAAACGCCTCGCCAGAGGGGCAGAAACCCCTGCCAATAGTACAGAACCCTACAGCGGCCAGGAAGCAGATTCCGGATCTGAATATGAGCATATCTCCGGTAGATGATAGAGTCCTTATCCCACGAATAAGCCAGAATGTGCCTATAGTCCAGGTCCCGACAGACAAACTTCTACAGAAGGACTGGGCCGCTCTCGAAGGCCAGATTCAGGACGCCCTAAGGCATGGCGTAGTCCACTTCCCAGGAACCGCTTATCCCGGCCAATCCGGTAATGTGGTGATCACAGGTCACAGCTCATATTTTCCGTGGGATTCAGGTCGTTTCAAGGATGTATTTGCGCTTCTGCATCAGGTCAATGTCGGAGACGAGATAGTAGTCTATCATGACCAGCATAAATACAAGTATATTGTCTATGACAAGAAGGTCGTAAAACCCGATCAGGTAGGCGTTCTCACGCAGGAAGGGGAGAATCGTCTGACACTTATTACATGCACTCCAGTTGGCACGGCGCTCAATCGTCTGGTAATATTGGCGCGTCCGGAAGCTCAGTAGCAGAATTACTGTGAGACCGGTTCTACAATCATACGCGGAGAGATGGCAGAGTGGTCGAACGCACCGCTCTCGAAAAGCGGCATACCCTCACGGGTATCGAGGGTTCAAATCCCTCTCTCTCCGCCATAGATATACGCCACCATGCTCATATGAATAAATTATCCGAATCCATACAGACAGCAGTAGAGGCGGTAAATTTTGGTCCGGATCGTCTGGTGGTTTCTGTTATTTCAGATGAAATTCTTGCTAAGGTTCAGGAGCAGGGATTGGGGATGGATAACAGAGCTCTTCCCGAAGCGAAGGCCGGCATTTCTTCAGTGTTCGAAGGTCTGGATTTCGATCCAGAGAATCTCAGAAGTCAGGCATTCAGTATATATGAGGGACAGATTCCAATAGGCCTGATGACTATGGTGATAGCTCCGAGATCTTGGCTGGAGAATCAGAGATATTTACTGCGAGAGACTGTTGGGGAAGGGTTAGAAGCAGTAAGAATTATAGATTTCCGGGAGGTGGTGGGGGGCGATAAGTTTCCTGATTTCTGCGTCATGCCGGCCTGGACGAAAGTAGCTGATAAACATCGCACAAAATTAGCATTGCCTGGATTTCGTGCATTCCATCAGATGCTGTCGGTAATCCAGCAATCAGCTCCAGACAACACATACCTCGAAATGGTCGCACAGGGACAGCTGGTCCAATCCAAATCATCTGAAACCATGAAATTTATAGGCGATAAGCCGTTGGGTAGCAGTATCGAGTCAGACGCAATGCCTTTTGATATAAGTCTTTTCGGTAAGAACTCTCCAGGCAGCTCCTCCACGGTGAAAATGGCCAAATTATTAGGCCTACAGCAGGCTGAAAACATAGCCTCTATCCAGAGTCTCGGCCCCGTATTCTTCAAACAACTTAAATAATCCAATCCATGCATACATGTCAGAATCCACCACAGCAGGATTCTCCTGAGTCAGAAGTCACGAAAGAGCAATTCAAAAAATACTATTTCCAGTACGCCACGCCAGACAGCGGATGGACAGCGGATTATTGGAATAAATTCTACGAGCACGAGCAGGGCAAGAAATATTTCTTCCGCAGGCCTGAGACGCCTGAATGCGTAAGTATGACTATAGTGTCTGATGCCAGCCAGCATCGTCTGGTCTTTCTGACTGAAGACGCTTTTGATTTCCCAGAGACATCAGAAAACACATCCACAGACACATGAAAATAGCAGTACTATCATCAGGAGGGGTCGACAGCTCAGTGGTTCTCAAGCTGCTACAGCAGCAGGGTCACGATGTGACGGCGTTCTATCTCAAGATTTGGCTTGAGGATGAGCTAAGCTTCCTCGGCGATTGTCCGTGGGAAGAGGATTTGTCTTATCTTAGACAGATATGTGAGACTCATCACATACCTCTTGAGATAATCCCTTTGCAGAAAGAATATTTCGATGAAGTAGTCAGCTATGCTCTGAAGGAAATACGGGCCGGCCGCACTCCGAATTCCGACTTGATGTGCAATTCGAAGGTGAAATTCGGTAAATTCTACGAACGCATCAGCGATGATTATGAATTGGTTGCGTCGGGACATTATGCAGATAAGGAGGTCGTAGACGGAATCCACTATCTGAGAAAAACGAAGGATTCATTCAAAGACCAGACTTATTTTCTGGCTCACCTCAGCCAGCAACAGCTTCAGCGCGCCATCTTCCCGCTCGGCCCATATCTTAAGTCAGAAGTACGGGCACTAGCCGAGCAATTTGATTTGCCAAACAAATTGCGCAGAGACAGCCAGGGCGTATGTTTCCTGGGTAAAATCAAATATTCTGATTTCGTGAAGTACCATCTCGGCGAGCGGCCCGGCGACCTGATCAACGCTGACACAGGCCAGAAAGTCGGGACTCATCAGGGCTACTGGTTCTACACTATAGGCCAGCGGAAGGGGATAGAGCTTAGTGGCGGCCCATGGTATGTGGTGCGCAAAGATATCCCGACCAACACGGTATATATCTCCAACACTTACCACGAAGAAGACAAACACCGCGACAATTTCGATGTAGAGAATCTTCACTGGATCACAGCAGCACCCACGCCAGCACAACTGGCCAATCTCCAAGTAAAAGTCCGCCACGGCGAAAAACTCTACGACTGCGTCCTCTCAGACTTACAACAGTCACCCGACATGCCATACACAGCCACCACGACAAACGACCCAACTCCACCACTTTGCGCTTTGCGCTTTGCGCTATCCGCTTCACTCGCCCACGTCCAAATCTCAGGCACCGATCAAGGCCTGGCCTCCGGCCAATTCGCCGTCTTCTACTCCGAAAACCTCTGCCTGGGAGCCGGGACTATAGTCTAGTTTTCACTTGAGCCGAGCTA
>CAIOIA010000128.1 GCA_903858295.1 uncultured Candidatus Peregrinibacteria bacterium
AAGCTTCTTCTGGAGAAGATGGCGGGCTAATAGCGTCTCGTCGAGAGCGGCAGAGTTTATGGCCTGCGTGATGATTGCCGGCTCTACTCCCTTGAGTTTCAATTGCTGCTTTAATTTAAATATTCCTGTGGGCCTGCGGCGTATCTGCGCGTCGATGAAGAATTCGGCGAAGGTCTTATCATTCAGGAAATTGGATTTGATGAGACTGGCCAGAATTTCCGCCATCTCATCTGCTGTGCATGGAGAAGTGATTTTCTGATTCTTCCCGTCCAATTTCTTGATCATTTCGCTTATCGTGTAGCGACGGGTGGCGAGTAGGTCGTACGAGTAATGCAATAATTTTTGTTGTTGTTTGTTCATGGGTATAGAGAAATCCTCCTTAATTGTATAGCTTGTGATAGCTAGCAAAGAAGGAGGATGTAATAATTAATTATTTTTTCTCTGCTGTAATCTTCTCTGCTGGCGCTTTGCCCGCTTTTGCAGCTGCGGATTTGACGGCGACAGGAGCTTCAGACGGAGCGGGCGCGGCGTATTCATTGTTTCTCGAATCTTCCGCGTCTTCGGCGAGACCCTTCTCCTTCACCAATCGGATCACGTCCTGCTCAATCTGCTTCAGCATTTTCTGATGCTCGTGAAGACTGAGGAAAGCTTTCGCATTCTCACGGCCCTGGCCAATCTTGTCTTCGCCATAGCTGTAGAAAGCGCCTGATTTCTTGATAATTTCGAACTTGGTGGCCAGATCCAGGATGTCGCCCACACGGCTGATGCCATGGTTGTACATAATATCGAACTCAGCGACTTTGAATGGAGGAGCGACTTTGTTCTTCACTATCTTCACCTTCACGCGATTACCGATATAGCTCTTCTCCTCGCCGCTTCCGTCCTCCAGTTTGCCGACAGAGCGTATCTCCATACGGACTGAAGCATAGAATTTGAGAGCGTTACCGCCTGTGGTAGTCTCAGGATTACCGAACATAACACCGATCTTCATACGAAGCTGATTGATGAAGACTACTGTGGTCTTCGATTTGCTGATCGCTGCTGTCAATTTACGCAAAGCCTGACTCATCAGTCTAGCCTGCAGACCCATGTGCGAATCCCCCATCTCTCCCTCTATCTCGGCCTTCGGAGTGAGAGCCGCGACGGAGTCAACTACTATAAGGTCTATTGCGTTCGAGCGAACCAGAGTTTCTGCAATTTCCAGAGCCTGCTCGCCACTATCGGGCTGTGAGACTAATAGACTATCTAGATCCACGCCTACTTTGCGCGCATATTGCGGGTCAAGCGCGTGCTCGGCATCTATGAAGGCTGACATACCGCCGGCTTTCTGAATTTCTGCAATCATGTGCAGAGTCAGCGTGGTCTTACCGGAGCTCTCCGGGCCATACACCTCTATAATTCTTCCTTTCGGTACTCCACCGCCGAGAGCGAGGTCGAGGGAAAGTGAACCGGTAGAAAAAGTCTCAATATCTATATTATGATGTTCGCCCATTTTCATGATTGAACCCTTGCCGAAAGAACGCTCAATCTGCGAAAGAGCCAATTCTACCGCCTTCTGTTTCTCTGATGACATAGCCATATTTTTGTGATTTAAAAAAATAATATTTACTTGCCCCGATGATAGGTGAGCATTTACTCACCGTCAAGATTTTACACTGTACAGGTATAAAAATTGTATTTTATTTATAAGTGATCGACATTAAGCGAATATAAAAAATTGATGAAAAAAATGATTTCGTGCTGGCGCGCCTCAGCAGCCAGTATTTTCGGGCACAAGGCTTTAATTAGCATCTATTTTGGTGTATAATAGGGAGATAAATAATCCCCATGCCCACGCAACCCATACAACCAACAGCAGAGAAACCGCAGCAGGTAGCGGCCATCGAGGTAGATGGCAGTAAATGCTATCTGCTTGATCAGACTCTGGATATAGGTCCGGA
>CAIOIA010000129.1 GCA_903858295.1 uncultured Candidatus Peregrinibacteria bacterium
CCGTCTTTGTCGATGCCTATGGCCGTGCGGTTCGCCTTCTTGGTACTTTTGTCTGTGACGGCTAGATTGCCTTGTGAGTCAATTAGCGTCGGGCCGCTCTGAATAGCGAATTCCGGCTGGAGAGTCGTGGAAAGCTTCTTGAATTCTGGATATATATAGAGTTTTGGCTTGTGTTGGCTGTCAATTGTGAATATACCGTCCAGTAGGTCGGCTTTTACTAGAGGTGCGAGCTCTTGCTGCCCTGATATGAGCAGACCTGTGGGCGTGAATTTCTCCGAAAAGAAGCTTCCGTTGAAAGTGAATAGAGATTTATTCGATTTGTGAATTTCTTCCAGATTTTGAGTGCGGTCCGGGTCGCGGTTCTGAACTATCTGAAGTTGAAGCTTGGTCGTATCCAGCCTGGCTACGTAGATGCTGTTATAGCCAATCCCCATCTGCTTGAAATCGAGGCCAGTGTTGGTCGATGTGGAGATAGGGTTAAGGCTGCAGCCTGTGAATAATAGGAAAATAGCGGCAAGCTTTAAGAGTGTCAGTTTGGGCATGATAACGGGTGGGTTTTATGTGGTGAGAGGAGGGGTATCTGGCGTAGGTGGCGTAGTGGTTGTGGTGTCTGGAGTGGAAGCTGGAGCTGGAGCTGGAGTGGGCGGTGTCTCAGGAGTCGCCGGTGGCGCTACTTCTGGTGTCGGAGGGGTGGCTTCGTGAGGGCCGGTATATATTGTGATGGTTTTCTCGCCTATACGTGCTGAATGGTCGTATACTCTGACTGTGAGCTGATGGTCTGATTTGCCCGTCTTCGGTAAGCGAATATTGCCGGAGAACGGCGCCTGGTCTTGTTTGTATTGTAAATTCCCGTCTAAATAATATAACACTTGAGTGACCCCATCTTGGGTGGTTTGTTCGATCTGAACAGTGAAAGTTTTGCCAGCTACTTCTTGTCCGTCAGTGAGATTGGTGATGGAGATTTGAGGTGTGCTGGAAGCAGATGTTTTCACGCAGGAGAGCGCCCCCGTCTGATTAGCAATGATTGTGTTGTTTTCTGCAAGCCATTTCTGCGCTGCTTCTTCCCATGATGTGCGCGTAGGGTCGATGTCGTGGAGAACCGCAATCATGCGTTGTTGCTGATCGCCGTTCCCGCATGGAGCAGAGGAGAGAGCCTCGGCGGCTGTGAAATCCGGCTGTCCATTGTAACTGTCATCTACTTCTGTCGGAGCTGCGAAGCTGGCGAAGAAATCTGTGATTTGCTCGTCTGCTGGCGTAAGGTCGGTGACTAATTTGCCGCTGAATTTCGAAACCGTTTCTTGCTTGATGCCTGTCGGGATTGGGAAGTCTTCTGATGGTTGTCCTGCTAGCGCCTTCTCCATGAATTCTTTGAAAATAGGTGCGGCGACGTTGTAGCCATCTGCCGCGAAATTTAGTGGACCGTCTTTGCTGTCGTCATTGTTCCCTGCCCATACACCGACAGCTAATTTTGTGCTGAAGCCCATAGTTAGCAGATCATGAGGAAGGTATTGTGCCCCGTTTTTGCGGTTTGATGTGCCTGTCTTGGCCGCTACTATCTGCCCCTCTACGTTCAGGTTTGGGCCGACATTCACTGAGTGGTCTGAGAGTACACTGCTGATCAGATATGCTATCTGTGGGTCTATCGCCTGATCGCCTGCTGATTCACGCCACTCTTCCAGGACTTCTCCCTCGGCATTCTCGACACGGAGTATGGAGACTGGATCGTGATGTGTACCCGCATTCGCGAAAGTGGCATAAGCGTCAGTCATGCTGAGCAAGGTGGTCTCGGCTGTGCCAAGCGCCATAGGGTATCCATATTCGAGGTTTTCGTTCAGGAAATTGATTCCGAGCGCTTTGGCGAATGGTATAATGCCTTTCTGCTCTCCAGCTAGGAAGTAGGATTTGATAGCCGGGATGTTGCGGGATTGGCCAAGGGCTTTACGCATGGTGATAGGTCCCTGGAATTTACCGTCGAAGTTCTTCGGGGTGTCGGTGCCGAAGGCCGTAGGTACGTCGAATATTATCGAAGCAGGGGAGTAGCGGTTTAGGAAAGATGATGCATAGACTATAGGCTTGAATGAAGACCCGAATTGTCTGAAGCTGGTCGCAATATTGGTCTGACCATCGAAATCTTTGCTGAAATAGTCACGTGAGCCGACCAGTGCCAGGATTTGTCCATTGTGAGGATTCATGGCTACTAATGCTGCGTTTTTCACGTTATATGACTTCTGGTATTTCTCCGCACGGTCACTTATGGCTTTCTCGGCGATTTCCTGCATCTTCGGATCGATAGTGGTGTAGACTTTCAGTCCGCCGTTTTCTACTAATTCTTTGCCATATCTATCTTCCAATTCCTGTAAAACCATATTTAGGACGAAATGTGGAGCTTTTACGTTCTGCTGATTCGGAGTGAAAGTGATGTGTTGAATTTCCGCCAAAGCGGCTTCTTTCTGTTGCTCTGTGATATGACCTGTCTCTACCATGCGACGCAGTACCAGATCTGAGCGACCCTGAATATATACTTTCTGATTATAGCCTATTTCAACTGACTGTCCGATTAGTCCACGACGGAATTCTTCCGAACGTAAGTCGCTTTCTGACTGTATGTGACGGTTGGTAAGGCTCTCTATATTGGCGCTGTCGGCAAGGCGGGAGAATTTGTTCGGGCCATAT
Source organism: uncultured Candidatus Peregrinibacteria bacterium (assembly GCA_903858295.1). GTDB lineage: Bacteria > Patescibacteriota > Gracilibacteria > UBA1369 > UBA1369 > CAIOIA01. The sequence goes on from CAIOIA010000129.1 coordinate 2,674, forward strand.
GGATTATAATAACTTGGAGCCTGAGGGATTGAGGCGAGTATGGCGCTTTCGGCTAGATCGAGGTCTTTGGAGGATTTGGCAAAATAGACTTGTGAAGCTTTCTCTACTCCGAAGGCACTGTTCCCGTATGGGATTTTGTTCAGATATTTTTCCAGAATTGTATCTTTGTCAAAGGCTTCTTCGAGGCGGACTGCCAGTATTAATTCTTTGATTTTCCTTATATATGACTTCTCCGAACTTAGAAAAGTCAGCTTGATATATTGCTGTGTGATAGTAGATCCACCCTGTCTGGCACCTCCCAGGATATCACTGATACCCGCGCGGATTACACCCGTAATATCGAACCCCGGGTGATTGTAGAATTGGTCGTCCTCTATAGAGATTGTGGCTTCTCTGATATTGGTCGACATTTCGCTGAGCTTCTTGTATTCACGGTTTTCTTCGCCGTATTTCACGTAGAGCACGTTGCCTTCGCGATCGTAAATCGTAGTGGACTCCGCGACTGAGAGTTTGTCGAGGTCTCGGACATCCGGAAGTCCTATAGATAGTATGGCGATGGATGTGACCAGTAGTAGGCCGACAAATACTATTCCAGATCCTATGGCTATAGCAGAAATGATAGAGACTTTCTTCCAGTCGGTACGGCCATGCTCGGTAATGAAATGTTTCTCACGGAAACGGCGCATTTTGGCCATCATGGCGTGAATTTTGGCTTTGTCCAACATGGAATTGTGTGGTGAATAAAACAGAAGGAATTTAGCAGATTTATAAGGAAAACACAATGCTCCGGGCGTAGTGTTCAAGTGTTGTATCCATGTCGTGACCGTGATAGACTTCACTATACTTAATTACTGTGAAAGTGGCTGAAAATAAGAGAGGGGAAAAACGGGCGGGCAACGGATTCATCAAAGAGATGGCTACATATAAATGGCAGCTTATACTCCTGTGCTTCTTGGTAATGGGGTCTTCCGGAATGAATTTGTTCATCCCTAGGATGGTGTCCGGGGCTATAGATGCCTTCGGGAAGGGAGATTTCGTGTTGAACGATTATTTGTGGAAATTTGTACTTGTCGCAGGCGCGATATTTCTTGTGTCCACATTGTCCGTGTATTTCTCTTCGTACTTTTCTGAAAAAGTAGCACGCGATCTGCGCGAAAAAATTGCTAAGAAATTATCAAGACAGACTTATAAATTCCTCGATCAGGTCGGGACGGAGACTCTGCTAACGAATATCACTTCCGATGTGGATGCTGTGAAAATGGTTATATCTATGGGTGTGCCGATAATATTTTCTTCGGTGATACTCATTATCGGAAGCGTGATAATTATGTTTGTGACGAATTGGAGCCTGGCTTTGCCTGTGGTGCTGATAATCTTCCTGATGTTTTTCAGTTTCAAGGTGGTGTTCGGCAGAATTGCCGGAATATTTAGAAAATCGCAGGAGGTATTGGATAAACTGAATAGGGTGATTAATGAGTCTATCATAGCTTCCGCATTGATCAGAGTGGTGTATGGGCAATATGAGGAGGTGAAAAAGTTTGCGGTGGTCTCGGGTCAGGCCAAGGATGTAAATATGCAAATTGTAAATACTTTCGCGACCTTGATACCCCTGATAGGGTTTTTCTCCAATCTCGCTGTGCTTTGCGTGCTATGGTTTGGTGGGAATCAGGTCATAGGGCATACGCTTAGTCTGGGCGAGTTTATGGCTTTCTACAATTATATAAGCATGCTGGTCACCCCTATAGTGATACTTGGGTTTGTAAGTAATATTATTGTCCGAGCGATGGCGTCCTTCGGCAGAATTCAAGTGGTCCTTAGTTCTCATGTGGCGAGGGAGGGGACTTATATTCCCCAGAAATTTCATGGGAAGATTGAGTTCAGGAATGTCTCACTCGTGATCAAGGGTAAGTCGGTGCTGAAGGATATAAACTTTGTGATTGAGCCGGGTCAGAAGACGGCTCTTATCGGGCCTACCGGGGCGGGGAAGACGCTTATAATTTATCTGATTGGGGGGCTGATAGATCCGACGGAAGGGGAGGTGTGGATAGATGGGCGAGAAGTACGAACTTATGATCTGGATTTCCTGCGAAGTAAAATAGCGCTGGTGTTCCAGGATTCGGTGATTTTCAGCGCTACTGTAAAGGAGAATGTTGTGTTTAGGGCTGATTTGCCGGAAGAGGATTTACAGAAAATTATTCATACGGCGGCTCTGGATGGATTTGTGAGTGAGCAGAAAGAAGGGCTGGAGGCCCGCATAAGCGAGAGAGGAGCGAGCTTGTCCGGAGGGCAGAAACAGCGAATTTCTCTAGCCAGGGCTCTCGCTCTCAAGCCTGATTTGCTTCTGCTTGATGATTTTACTGCCAGGGTGGATTTGAAGACAGAAGAGACTATTTTCGCAAGAATGGGTCAAAATTATCCAGGTCTTGCGACAGTCTCCGTCTCCCAGAAAATAGAAGCCGTGAAAGATTATGATCATCTGATCCTGCTGATGGAGGGCGAATTGCTAGATCAGGGGAAGCATGTAGAACTAATGGAAAGAAGTTTCGAATATAGACAAATTTATTCTTCTCAGCAATCCACCCATCATGAGTAATTATCAATTAAATCGAAAGATTGAGAAGAAAAGGCTTAGCCTGAAGAATTTCTGGCCTTTGATTAAGGGTGAACTTTGGTTTTTGGTTCTCGTTCTGCTTATCGTTTTGGCAAATTCTGTAATCAATGTGTCGGTGCCTTATCTCATAGGACTTACCGTCGATCAGGCTATAGGTCATCAGAATGGTGCTTTGCTTTTGCAGATGGTACTGCTTCTGATGGGGCTTTTCCTGGTAGGACTTCTGACTATATATCTTCAGACAAGTCTGATGGGGCGTCTGTCACAGCGTATCTTGTATAATCTGAGAACGAAACTCTTCGATAAGATACAGGAATTGCCGCTGATCTTCTTCAACGTAAATAAAACCGGAGATCTGATATCTAGAATTAATAATGATACTGATAAATTAAATCAGTTTTTCTCGGAAGCTTTGGTCAGATTTGTGGGGAATGCTTTTACCATACTCGGAATTGGAGTGTTTATATTTTTCCTGAACTTCGATATGGCGGTGGTGGCTCTTTCTGTGTCGTGTTTTCTCGCTTTGTTTACACAGTTCGTCTCGCCTTGGCTACGGTCTCGAAATGAGGCGAGTTTGCGTTCGTTGGGACAGTTCTCTGGAGAAATTCAGGAAGATTTGAATAATTTTAAAGCAATTGTGGCCTTCAATCAGGGGGAGTATTTCTATAATAAATTTAATGAATTTAATTCTGATTATTTCAAGAAGGCAAGGAAAGCGGCTTTCGCCAATGGTTTCCTGACGCCTATCTATGATTTGGCTAGTAATTCCGCTTCTATACTCGTCCTGCTGGTCGGAGTCCTCGTGGTCGCTAATGGTCAGATTACCATAGGTCTGCTGATCAGTTTCATGGCTTATACTGATAAATTTTATCAGCCGCTGCGAATTCTCGCTTCGATATGGGCTACCATACAGACTTCGCTTGCCGCATGGGGGCGCGTGGATCAGATACTCTGCCTCAAGTCCGATCTCAAGGCTGAAGAGAGTCATAGTCGAGGACATAAGGACCTCGTGATGGAATTTCGGGATGTCGGATTCGAATATGTGGCCGGGAAGCCTGTACTGGAAGATGTGAGTTTGCGGCTGGAGTATGGGAAGTCTTATGCTCTTATAGGGCCTACTGGGGGAGGGAAAAGCACTATGGCCAGCTTGATGGCTCGTCTCTATGATATGAGCCGAGGGGAGATATTTCTACATGGGAAATCGCTGTGCTCCTATTCTCCGGAAGAGATTTCCGGGCAGATAGGATTTATACTTCAAGAACCGATTATATTCAGTGGCACGCTGCTGGAGAATGTACTGTATGGAAATAAGAAGCTGGAAAGTTATACAGAGGATCAGCTGGAGAAAGCGTTACGAGACAAAGGTATGATGAAAATTCTAGATAGATTCCCGGACGGACTCAAAACGAAAATCAGCAATCAGTCTGAATCCATAAGTCTCGGACAGAAGCAGCTAATAGCCTTCCTGCGCATATTCCTTCGTGAGCCGGCGTTGCTTATCATGGATGAGGCGACTGCGAATATAGACACTGTCACTGAACAATATCTTACCGAAATTCTGGACAGTCTTCCTGCTACTACGACGCGCGTGATTATCGCGCATCGCCTGAATACCATCAAAGATGTGGACGAAATCGTGTTTATCAGCGGTGGGCGGACGCAGAAGGCTGTCGGGTACGAGGAAGCGCTGGCGCTGATTGAAGCGAATAAATTGAATTCTTAAAGATGTTTGGGTGCGCTGGTGATTAGTTAAAAGCGCAAAGTGCAAAGTGCAAAGCGTTGTGGAAGGTAGTGAGGTGTGAGAATCAGAGGCCGCGGATTTCTGCGCCTAGAGACTTCAGATTCGCGAAGATTTTCTGTTGTGTCGCTTTCATCTCTTCGTCGGTGAGAGTACGGTCCGGGGCCTGAAGTATTATCTTGTAGGCCAGGGATTTGCGACCTGCGCTGATATTCGCTCCCTGATAGAAATCGAAGAGTCTGACTTCGCTAATCAAGTTCTGATCGGCTTTCTTTATAGCCTTCTCTATGGTCGCTACTTCGAGGTTCATGTCGAAAGTGGCTGATACATCAAACTCTATACTCGGGAAGCGTCCTATTGGTCTGTAAACGCGCTCTGTCCTACTTATCTTCTGAAGCTCTGTGTAGTTTATAGTGAAGCAGGCGACACGATGACGCTCGAGGCCGAAAGATTGAGCGATGGCTGGATGTAATTCGAAGATTTGTATTATCTCCTGGCGAGATTTGTGATCAAACCATGCAGCGAATTTATTCGGATGAGCGAATGAAGAGGCCGTCTCTGCTTTGCGGAATTGTAGAGCGCTAATGCTGAGTCTGCCGAGAAGGGATAGAATTGCTGTCTTCACCTGATAGAAAGGTTCGGATTGGTTTTTGCGGTCTAGTATGATAAGTCCGCTGATCTGCTTCTCTTCCAATGGGAAGAGTTCGCCTGTGGTCTGATATGTGTGACCTATCTCATACAGACGGCAGTGGTCGGTGTATTTCAGATTCTCGGCTGCGGAGTTCAGGAGGTTCGGGAGAAGAGTGACGCGGAGATGTGTCTGCTCTGCTGAGAGGTAGTTCTGGAGTTTGAGATGCTTGGCCGGATCAAGACCAGATGCGTTCAGTGTCTTCTCGCTGTAGAAAGAGTAATTAATGCATTCGTTGAAACCTAGCTCCATGCTGAGTATGTCTCTGATAGCATATTCACCGATTCGGTCCGGATTTTGTCTCGCTGGGCAGATAGCCAGCTCTGGTAGCGCGGGTGGAAGTTTCTCATAACCATAGAGGCGGATGATCTCTTCTATAAGGTCGTCGTAAAGATTGATGTCTTTCGTCGCGCGGAAGCTCGGTACTTCTACTTCTAGAGTTGTTTTCGTGTCTTTCAGAATACGGAATTCGAGCTTTTCCAGGTTTGTAATGATCTCTTCTTTGGTGATAGCCAGGCCGATTTTCGATTGAACTCTGGCAAGATTTAATTTGATTTTTTTGGCTTTGTATCCCGAATTGTCGATGTCGATGCGAGGGCCTGCGACTCTAGCTTGTGGGCAGAGATCGAGGATGATTTTCACCAGACGATCGAGAGCCTGGCCGGCCAGTAGGGGATCGAGATCTTTCTCGAAACGTTGAACGGCTTCAGTCCGGATGCCGACTCTTACTGATGTCTTGCGAGTAGATATTGGGTTGAAATTCGCGGCTTCCAGAGTGATGGATGTGGTGCCTTCGTGAATGCCTGATCGAAGACCTCCTTTGATTCCGGCTATGGCGAGTATTTGCTCTGAGTCGGCGATAACCAGATCGTCGGCAGTGAGAGTTTTGGTCTCATTATCGAGAGTGACGATTTGCTCTCCTTTCTGTGCTTTTCGGACAATCAGTTTCTCCTTGATCTGCGCAGTGTCGAAAGCGTGTAGAGGATTTCCCAGCTCAAGCATGACGAAATTCGTCGCGTCGACTATGTTATTGATGCTGCGATTGCCTGTGTTTTCCAGAGCTTCCGCTAACCACTCCGGAGACGGGCCTACCTGGATGTTTTCTATAGTGGTGGAGAGATAGCGAGGGCAAAGCTTGGGCGCTTTCACTTCTACCGGAATCACAGGTGACAGAGTGTTGTCCCATTTGGTGAAATATTCCAGAGGTTTTAATTTCTTGTCGGTGATAGCTGCTATCTCACGAGCAATGCCGTAATGACCCCAGAGATCGGGGCGGTGAGTGAGTGATTTGTTGTCTATATCTATGATGAAGTCGTCCTTGTGAAGCGCTTCGGCGAGCGGAGTCCCAGGCTTCGCCTGTAGATGAGAGAGATCCAGAATTCCATCCACAATGTCTTTCATGCCTATCTCTGATGCGGCGCAAATCATACCGGCGCTATCTACTCCGCGAATCTGTGTCGGCTTGAGCTCTACCAGCTCGCCTTCTCCATGCCATCTTACTTTCGCTCCGACTCTCGCTACCGCGACTTTCTGTCCTTCATGAATGTTCGTAGCTCCGCAGACTATTTGAAGAGTCTCGGTGCCGACATCTGTCATGGTCACGCGGAGTTTGTCTGCGTTTGGATGAGGAGAGATCGTGCGGATCTGGCCAATTACCATATTATCGAAGTTGGCGGCGAGATTTACCACTTCTTCAACTTCCGCGGTGCGTATAGTGAAAAGATCAGATAAAGCCTGGATGTCTGTCTGGTCCGGAATGTCTACATAGTGTCTAAGCCAATTAGTGGAGATTTGCATGTGTGTGTATGTAACTGTTTTAGAAGATTAGAATTGTTGTAGGAATCTCAGATCGTTGCCGTGGAGGGCGCGGATATCGTCGATTTTGTATTTGATCATAGCCAGTCTTGTCAGCCCCATACCGAAAGCCCAGCCCTGATAGATCTCAGGATCGAGGCCTCCCGCTTTCAGGACGTTCGGATGAACCATGCCGGCTGGGATTATCTCCAGCCATTTGTCAGGCTGACCGTTCTGGCCCTTCTTCCAGAGTATGTCTATCTCTATTCCCGGCTCTACGAATGGGAAATATCCCGGTCGAATTCTGATGGTAACTTCTCTCTTATACAGTCTGGATAGGAATTCTGTGATGATGCCTTTGAAATTGGCCAGGCTGATATGCTTGTCTATCATCATACCTTCCACCTGGTTAAAGGTGCTGTCATGAGTGGCGTCGGTCGCTTCGTAGCGGAAAACGCGGCCTGGGACAATCATGCGAAGCGGCGCACCGTATTTCTCCATAGTGCGAATCTGGGCAGGGGACGTGTGCGTGCGGAGTAGCAGATGGCCGTGCTTCGGATCTGTGGGCTGGTCTAGGAAGAATGTATCCTGCATGTCGCGTGCCGGATGATGCGCGGGGATATTGAGCGCTTCGAAATTGTAATATTCGCTCTCGACTTCAGGGCCGTCGGCAATCATGAATCCCATCTCTGAGAAAATCTGCTCTATCTCCTGCTGGGTCTGTACGAGAGGATGGATGGAGCCTGGCTCCAGGGCGCGAGCGGGGGATATCTCGTTCAGCGTGATGTCGAAGAATTCGGAGCGGAGCTTCGCGTCGATTTCGGCTTTCTGGAGAGCGAGGAAGCGAGCGTCGTAGGCTGCGGTGAAGGCTGTCTTCATCTCCTGGATGGCTTGTCCGGTCGTGC
>CAIOIA010000130.1 GCA_903858295.1 uncultured Candidatus Peregrinibacteria bacterium
GAATCAGCATGATCCGGATGCATGAAAGTTATCTGATCTATATATGGTTTATGCAAATCCAGGTCGCCTTTCTCATCTAATGGCAGCTTCCCGCCAGTCAATTTCTTCAATTCATCTATGGACCCGATACAAATCATATCGCCATTTTCATTAGTCCAGATCGGGATCGGACAGCCCCAATATCTGTTTCTCGATATACTCCAATCTCTTGCACCCTCTAGCCATTTCCCGAAGCGACCATCCCTGATATGCTCCGGCTGCCAGTTAATTTTCTGATTATTCTTGAGCAACTGCTCCTTCACATCAGTGACTCTGATAAACCAAGAATTAGTCACATAATTCAGAAGAGGAGTATCTGTCCTCCAGCAATGCGGATATGAGTGTCTGCAATTCTCACCAGAGAAAAAAAGTCCCTTCTCTTCTAGAAACTTAGCTACATTCTGATCCTGTCCTTTGACATATTTCCCCGCGAAATCAGTAACTTCAGATTTGAAATTACCATTCATCTCCACATGGATAATTGGCTTCAGACCATGCTCTTTGATCAAGTTATAATCATCTTCTCCGAATCCACCAGCGATATGGACTATTCCTGTCCCACTCTCAGTAGTGACAAAATCCGCAGCAAATATCTGAAAATAATTCACATCCTCAACTACATAATAATCAAATAAAGGCTTGTATTTCTTACCTATCAATTGTTGACTAGTGACCGCGCCCAACTCCTTATATTCCTTATCCTTGAATACTGAAGCAAGTAATTCTCGAGCTACGATATACTTAGAGCCATCATACTCCACTTTCACATAATCAATGTCCTTGCCCACAGCCAAAGCCTGATTTCCAGGTAAAGTCCACGGAGTAGTAGTCCATGCCAACACGAAAGTCCCAGGCTCGTCTACAAGCTCAAATTTCACAGTAACTGTATAATCAGTGACATCTTTATAATTGAGAGAGACTTCAAAATTCGATAAAGGAGTCTCAAGTGCGGTAGAAATATGCATTGGCTTATACCCCTGATAGACAAGTCCCTTATCCCAGATTTGCTTCAATACTGCCCAGATGGACTCCATATAATCATTTTCGAGAGTGGCATATCCATCCTCAAAATCCACCCAGCGAGCCAATCTATTCATCACTTGCTCCCATTCTTTCGTATATTTGAATACAGAAGCACGACACTCACTGTTGAATTTAGAAATTCCCATCTTCTCGACAATGTCGGCGTGACCACGTATCTGGAACTGCTTCTCAATCTCATTTTCCACAGGCAGTCCATGACAATCCCAACCAGCTGTGCGAGGCACATAATACCCTTTCATAGTCCAGTAACGGGCCATAGCATCCTTCAAAGCTGAAATCATTATATGTCCATAATGAGGCAAACCGTTGGCAAAAGGAGGTCCATCGAAAAACACTACTTTTTTATCCTTCTTACGTATATCGAGAGACTTCTTAAAAATTTCTTTTTCTTGCCAATAAGCGATCTTCTCTAGCTCCAATTCTGGAAGATTTTGATTACTTTTTACTTGTTTGAATGGCATGTGGAACTAATTTATTCAAATATTATAATATCTACACAACTACTCAGCACGATTTACTATCAACTTATTCTGAAACTCAGGGTCGAGGTGTATACGACTCTCTTCCACCAGCATCTGTCCCTGATATTTCGATGAATTCTTCTTGTAATAAGGAGTTTCAGAGGACGAAGTCATCTTCTCGAAAGCAAATTGACCAATCCTCATACCAGGATACAGAGCCACAGGCATACGATTGATATTGGTAATTTCCAATGTAATAGTCCCTTCAAATCCAGGATCAATATATCCGGCTGTCGAATGAATAATGATGCCAAGTCTTCCTATGGAACTTCGTCCTTCGCAGCGCGCCACCAGATAATCCGGCACACGTATCTTCTCCATAGTTACCCCGAGGACAAATTCGCCAGGCTGCACGATGAAAGGTGTATTTGGTTCTTCTATAGTGATCATCTTGGTTGCTCCCTGTAGTGTTTCTGGTTTTGATGGATCAAGTATCGCAAATTTAGCGTGATCATAAACTTTAAAATGCTTTCCCAGACGAAAGTCCAGAGAAGCACAGTTAGCATTCTCTAGAGGATCTTTGCCATCGTCAGAAATCATACCTATCTCTCCTTTTCTGATTAAATCTTTTATATCCCGATCTGAAAGTATCATTTGCACTCTATTAAAAACTACCGTTTCAGCATAAAAGTAGGCCAAATATAGCACCACTATAAGCCAATGTCTACTAATCTCTGTACAGATTATATCAATTTATCTTCCATAGCTCTTACAGAAATATTTCTAGGCATTTTACGCCTCCAGTCAGCGATGCCACTCCTTTTTCTCCATAAGTCTCGAAATATACTGACAAGACTAGGATGTCTGATGACAAAATACACAGTCTTGGCGATCAGATAGAGATAAGTCTTGATATGAATCAGCCAATGATAAGAACAAGAAAAGTTTTTCAGTATGAACACCCAATCTCCATGTAAGCTCTGTCTTATAACCCAGAAAGGCTTACGAGACGCAGCACTCATAAATCGATCATGATAGACAATCACATCGTTAAGAAGAGCTCCTCGACAACCAGCCCATTGCAGCCTATAAGCCAAATCCACATCGTTTTTGTAATGAAGACTTTCATCGAAAACTTGAGTATTGTATTTCACCTTTTCCAATGCGCTTCGTCTCATGGCGAGTACTGCTCCAGAAGCACCAAATATTTCTTCGAATTCCTTGTGGAATGGCTTGGCTTCGTGACCCTGGCCTATTTCGAAAGCTTGATGCCAAGTACTTATTTTCAAGCCCAAAGAATCGATGGTATTGGTCTTAGCCAATTTCTCGAAATCCCAGCGAAGCAGTCTAGCAGTAGCGAAATCAAAATCTTCATGTTCCTGAAAAAACTTCGCAATCTTACTCACAAAATCTTTCGGGTACAGCATATCCTGACTCACACAAATGAAAATATCGCCTGTCATACGGCTCATCAGTCTGTTCATACCTCCGCTATGCATCAGATTCGGACCCTGGCTCCAATCAGCACGTTTAAGCCACTCAGGACGCTCAGTCTCCACCCATTTAGTCGCAGTATATTTCCCTTCCTCTTGATCCAGAATCAGAAAC
>CAIOIA010000131.1 GCA_903858295.1 uncultured Candidatus Peregrinibacteria bacterium
CTGGTGGCCGATCCTTATCCTCGACCGGAATTGGCTGAACAGTATGGTTTTCGATATGTCAGTCTGGAAGAATTGCTGGGAAGCTCCGATGTGATTTCTCTTCACGCGCCATGTCTGCCCTCGACACATCATCTGATCAATCAGGAAAATATCAGGACTATCAAGAGGGGAGCTATCCTGGTGAATACTGCCAGGGGTTCACTTGTCGATACTCTTGCTCTCTTAGAGGGGCTTGAGGAAGGGGTTTTGAGTGGGGTCGGGCTGGATGTGCTGGAAGAGGAGCGTTTTATCAGTGAAGAGAAGGAATTAATTCATGGTGCAGCGCTGGATAAATTCAATCTCGCGGCCATAGTCGAAAACCATATGTTGATCAACAGAGATGATGTGATAGTTACTCCGCATATCGGATTCAACAGTGTGGAAGCTCTGCATAAGATACTACTTACCACCTGTGAAAATGTCCGGGCTTTCGAGAAGGGCGAGCCGATTAATCTGGTGAAACCTAAAGTTTGTTAAGAATTCGAGCATGTTCTGGCGATATTTGCAGTTGGTGATTTATGCGGGGAGCTGGCTGATTTGGGCTGTGCTTGCTTGGGTTATCTATGAGCTTGTGCTGCAGCCGTGGTCTTGGTGGTGGTGGGTCGGCGTGATGTTTTGCGTGATTTTCGTATATGCCAGATTTGTAGAGCCTGCTCTCATGCGAGTGAGGCGAGAGAAGTTTGATCTGGGCGGTGATGGGATGCTGAGGCTTGTCATGATCAGTGACATCCATCTTGGAGTTTTCCATGGGCAGAAATTTCTTAGGAAAATTTTAGCTCGTGTGAGGGAAGAATCACCGGATTTGCTGGTGATTGCCGGCGATTTGATAAATGATCCGTCCGTGAATCAGCTCGCGGAAATGTTTACGCCTCTTGATGGTTTCGATGTGCCTATCTATGCAGTCACTGGGAATCATGACTCGAAGAAGCCAGGATATCATGAAAGTGAAGCGGTGCGAGCGGCTCTGCGAAGTCGTGGTGTGAGAGTTATAGACAATTCTCATGATGTGTTTGAGAAAAGTGATGTGCGATTACATCTCTATGGGCTGAGCGATTTCATCGAAGGACAAGCGGATTTCACTATTCTGGAGAAGATGCGTGCGGATGAGCGGAATATCATCGTATCCCATAATCCCGATTCTGCTTACGAATTCTCTGACGACGTTCCCGCTAGATTGATACTGAGCGGCCATACTCATGCCGGACAAATCCAAATTCCTTTCCTCTATAAATGGCTTATCCCCTGCAAGAATGCCTTCGTGCGCGGATGGTATCAGGTGAAGGGGCGACAGGTGTATGTCAGCTCGGGTTTGGGGGAAGTTATTTTGCCACTTCGTCTGGGTGCTATCCCGGAAATTGTAGTACTGGAGCTGAAAATCTAGAAGTGAGAGTTTTTCGTTGCTTTTGGAAAATCCACCGTATATAGTATAGGTCAACCTTTTGATATACTACCAATGGACAAAAACGTTATAACAAAGACAAAAACAGGTGGTGGTTCTGATGATGCTCAGCCGGAAATCTTGCTCGCGGAAAACAGGGATAGATTTGTAATTTTGCCGATAAAATATACTGATATTTGGCAGATGTACAAGCAGGCTGAGGCCAGCTTCTGGACTGCCGAGGAAGTGGATCTCTCTGAAGACCTCGCTGATTGGGTGAAGCTGAATGAAGGAGAGAGGCATTTTATCTCTACTGTACTGGCTTTTTTCGCGGCATCTGATGGAATTGTAAATGAAAATCTGGCGATAAATTTCATGAGTGAAGTGCAGATACCGGAAGCGCGCTGCTTCTATGGTTTCCAGATAGCGATGGAGAATATTCATTCGGAGATGTATTCTCTCCTGATAGATACTTATGTGAAAGATCCTGTGAAGAAGGATTTCCTCTTCAAGGCGATAGATACCGTGCCGGCCGTGAATCGTAAAGCTGAGTGGGCTCTTAGGTGGATAGAGAGTAAAGATTTCGCTGAGAGACTTGTGGCCTTCGTCGCGGTGGAGGGGATATTCTTCTCAGGAAGTTTTTGTGCTTTGTTTTGGTTGAAGAAGAGAGGACTTATGCCGGGACTTACTTTCTCAAATGAGCTTATTTCCCGTGATGAGGCTCTGCATTGCGAGTTCGGGACTTTGCTTTATGGTATGCTCCGAAATGGCCTTGATACTGAGCGTGTCCAGCAAATCATACGTGAGGCCGTCGAGATAGAGAGCGAATTTATCTCTGAAGCTTTGCCGGTATCTCTGATAGGCATGAATGCCGTGTTGATGAAGCAATATATCGAATATGTGGCAGATTTCTGGCTTGTGCGTCTGGGTGTGCCGAAGATTTATGGAGTGAGTAATCCTTTTGATTTCATGGAGCTTATCTCGCTCAGCGGTAAGACAAATTTCTTCGAGAAAAGAGTTGGCGATTATCAGAGAGCCGGTCTTATGGCGAAGGGGACTACAGCTGAAGTGGCCGCGATGGGGCAATTCAGTCTCAATACGGATTTCTGATGTCGCGTGCGATTTCGTATTGCTGCGTGAGCAGAGCGTGATGTGGGGGGCGTGAGGAAAATATCATTAACATCAAACAAATGCTGGTAAAAAAAACAGATGGAAGTATTGAGCCCGTCAAATTCGACAAGATTACTGAGAAAATTCAGAAATTGAGTGAAGGATTGGATTCTAAATTTGTCGATCCGGCTGTGGTGGCGATGAAGACTATTGAAGGGTTTTATGACGGTATCACGACCAGAGAGCTGGATGAATTATCTGCGGAGATTGCCGCTACTATGGGAACTATACATCCGGATTATGGTTTGCTGGCTGGAAGAATACTTGTGTCCAGACTGCACGAAGAGACCCACGATAAATTCTCTGAAGTGATAGAAGAATTATATAATTATACCGATGCCGGTACAGGTCTGAACGCCTGCATGATCGCTGATGATGTGTATGAGATAGTGAAGAAGAATGCTGCGGTGTTGGATGCGGCTATTCGGCATGAAGCGGATTTCGTTTATGATTATTTCGGTTTCAAGACTCTGGAGAAGAGTTATCTACTGAGGAAAAACGGCAAAGTGATGGAGAGACCGCAGCATCTTCTGATGAGAGTGGCTGTGGGGATTCATAAGACCAATATCGAAAAAGTTCTGGAAACTTATGAGCTCATGTCTGAGAAATATTATACTCATGCATCTCCTACGCTCTTCAACGCTGGTACCCGCAAAGCCCAGATGTCCAGTTGTTTCCTCGTAGCAATGAAAGACGATAGTCTGGAAGCCATTTACGACACTTTGAAAGAATGCGCGTTGATCTCGAAATCCGGCGCCGGTCTGGGACTGCACATACATAATATCCGCTCGAAAGGGGCTTATATCAAGGGCACAAATGGTCGCAGCAACGGCATAATCCCGATGCTTCGCGTCTACAACGAGACGGCCCGATATGTAGATCAGGGCGGGGGGAAGCGCAAAGGGGCTTTCGCCGTATATCTGGAGGCATGGCATAGCGAGATTTTCGAGTTTCTGGATTTGCGTAGAAATCATGGTAAGGAGGAGATGCGCGCAAGGGATCTTTTCACCGGACTCTGGATTGCCGATCTATTTATGAAGAGAGTGAAGGAGAATGGCAAGTGGTCGCTCTTCTCTCCGAATGAAGTGCCTGGTCTTGCTGATACTCATTCTGCAGAATTTGAGGCGCTGTATATCAAATATGAAGCTGAAGGCAAAGCCCGTCGTACTGTGAATGCGCAGGATTTATGGTTCGCCATACTCAACGCTCAGATAGAGACCGGCACGCCATTTATGCTCTACAAGGATCATGCAAACGCCAAAAGTAATCAGAAAAATCTGGGCACTATCAAGTCCTCGAATCTCTGTACCGAGATTATCGAGTACAGCTCGCCCGATGAGACTGCGGTATGTAATCTGGCTTCTATCGCGCTGCCTAGATTTCTGAAAGGCGCGGAGTTTGATCACGATAAGCTTTATGAAGTGACTTACAAGATTGTCGGCTCGATGAACAGGGTGATAGATGAAAATTTCTATCCGACTGAGTCGACTCGACGATCTAATCTCCGACATCGGCCTCTGGGGCTTGGTGTGCAGGGGCTTGCAGATCTCTTCATACTTATGAGACTTCCATTCGAGTCGGCGGAGGCGAAGAGACTGAATCAAGAGATTTTCGAAACCATATATTATGCTGCGATGAAGTCTTCGGTAGACATCGCGAAAGTGGAAGGGGCTTATGAGACTTTCCGTGGATCACCGCTGAGTGAAGGTATATTCCAATTTGATATGTGGGGTGTAAGTCCGTCGGGGCGCTGGGATTTCGAAGCACTGCGTAAGGAAGTGATGCAGTATGGGGCCAGGAATTCGCTTCTGATGGCGCCTATGCCGACTGCTTCGACTTCACAGATACTCGGAAATAACGAATGTTTTGAGCCTTATACTTCAAATATTTATTCCCGTCGTACACTGTCCGGAGAGTTTATCATCGTAAATAAACATTTGATTAAAGATCTTGTCACTCTCGGCCTCTGGAATGAAGAGATGAAGCAGCGCATAATTCTAGCTGATGGATCCGTGCAGCAGATAACAGAAATCCCAGCTGAGCTGAAAGAGATATACAAGACTGTCTGGGAAATCAGGATGAAGAATCTTATCGATATGGCCGCTGACAGAGGTGCATTCATCTGTCAGAGTCAGTCACTAAATCTCTTCGTCGCAGAGGCAAATTTCGCCAAACTTTCTTCAATGCATTTCTATGCATGGGAGAAGGGACTTAAGACGGGTATTTATTATCTGAGGACCAAAGCAGCTGCATCCGCCCAGAAATTTACAATCGAACAAGCCAGTCACGGTAGAATCAATCAGGCCACCGTCGGTGAGTTCAGCCCTGATGGGGCGTTGAAAGCTGGCGTCGTCGTCGAGACAGTCGCAGATCAGTCAGAAGCCATGGATCAGATAGCGTGCTCTCTGGACAATCCGGAAAGCTGTGTGGCATGTGGTTCTTAGCTGATCAGACCTGATTTGTATATCAGATAGCCTATAATCACTATGACTGCGGCGATGAAGATAGTCATGCGAAGATGATCGCCTTTCGAGACTGGATTATAGGTGGATGATGGAGTGGGTGCGTTGCGATTCGTCGGACGGACGAATTGTGCGTCGGCAAAAGAATTCGGAGTGTCGGATACTTCGGGCGGAGTGGTGATGGCCTGATCCTGGGGTGTTTCGGATTGATTCTTGCCAAGGTGTTGTTTGATGACTTTCTTGAATTCAGCTGCGTCTTCGCTGTTCATTTGTGATAGCCCTATACCATTCTCCAGGGCTGATTTGGCCAGTACTCCCATAGTGCGAAGCATATTCGACAGGCCCGGATTCTCCCGCATTTGGCGCATTGTGGCTTTCATCTTTTCCTGAACATCCTCCGGCGTTCTATGGTTTGGGTGATTGTCCTGTGTCATTGATTTGGTGGGTGAAGTGACATAAACTGTCCGTGTTTACACATAATATATCACATACATGTTGCAAACTGTAGCTGATGCAGGATTACAAACAATGATTTTTGTGATTCTGTTTGTGATAGGTTTTTTGGCTCTATGCCGACCGGAGAAGGGGAGTTTGGAGTTTTCACCCCGCGTCACGAATGAGCTGAAAGGATTTGCCATACTCATCATTGTCCTCGCTCATATAGGGTGTTTCCTCTTCACTGATCATAGTTTCCTGTCTCCTTACTCTACTATCGCAGGAATTGGTGTGGATCTTTTCTTCCTCCTGTCCGGTTATGGACTTGTCTGTTCTGCTATGAAGAAAAACGATAGCCCACTGGAATTCTATAAGCGTAGAATTGGGAAAATATTTGTGCCGCTATGGATTGTGCTTGTGGCGCTTCTGGTCCTCGATGCTCTGCTACTGCGACAATTCTTCGATTGGCCTGTAATTCTCAGAAGTTTCTTCGGTATTTTCCCAAGTGCCGATATATATGGAGATTTGAATTCGCCACTCTGGTATCTGACGCCGCTACTTTTCTTCTATATGATATTTCCCTGGATTTTCAGGTCACGCAGGCCTGTGTGGTCTGCGCTGTTATTTATCATAATTGGTGTGCTGGCGATTCAATTGCCTTTGCCTATAGCTGCGGGGGTACATAATCTATATGGCCTGCATTATCTAGCCTTCCCTTGTGGAGTGTTGCTTGCCGTGCTGGTCTCACGTGGAGAAAAAACCGGTCATAAATTGATTAGCTGGTTGCAGAAGAGAAAACTTTCTGAAGTGGCGAGATTTCTGGTCTTGGCAATTTCTTTAGGAATATTCTGGTTGACCGTGACTATTCCCGGAGCCGGCGTGATGGTTCAATTATTCAGTATTGCCGGAGCCGTCTCGGTAGCTCTGATTTTCATCCTGCTCAAGTGGCAATTCCGACTTTTCGAATATTTCGGGAATTATTCTTATGAGATTTATCTGATACATTGGCCTATCCTGTATCATTATGATTTCATTTACAGATGGGTGCCGGCCGGGCCTGGGACCATGCTGTATTTACTTCTTTTCCTCGGACTGGCTTACTTGATGAGAAAGCTGATTCTGCGCATGTCTTTCGTATAGTCTGTCTATTGTCATGCTTCGATAAGAGTCAGCTTTGCTATATGCCATGCTGCCGCTGGCGGTTCTTGTGATTGCAATAATAATATTTGCTCCCGGGAAGTATCTTCGAAATGCTTCTGCCAATAGTGCTGAGCATTCGTCTTTTATCTCTGATACTTTTATATCTGATATAGCCCCGATCTTCTCTGCTATAGTAAGTTTAGCCAATACTTCTTCCAGGCTTGGGGGATATTGAGTTTTTTCTCTTTCAGCAGGTGTTCTGTAAGGCATAATTTGTAATTATATTGTAGGCGCATATTTAAGCATGATAGTTTGGACTTGTCAATGTCTCCTCGGTATGTTAAAATCACTTCTAAAAATTTAATTTTATATATGACTAAGAAGAAATTGACCAGAATTAGTGGAGTAGGACGTGAAGATTGTGATGATGTTCCTGCAGTCGTGACTCCAGGCGAAGCAGTAGCAGATGAGATGGTAGGAACGAAACGCGGTTTTAAAGCCTGGATTTCTCAAGTCTTAGATAAATGTAAGCAATCATGCATAGATGAAGGGGTGGATATATTCGAAGAAAATAGAAAGAAAGAGGAAATGAAAGTCCTGCTTAGGACTACTGAGAAAATTCTGGATTTGATCCTGGAACAGGCAGAAGAGAGAATAATGAGCAGACGAGGATATTTCGCTGACGTGATGCAGGCAAATGCTTTCCGGGAGACTTATCATGAAATTATCGATTATATTCGAGGAAATTTGGGAAATGATGTGGAACTAGTCCGACTTATGAATGCATATATGTTGCGTGTGATAGACACTTATGCAGCAGGATTTGAGCTTCTGAGTCAGCAGGAATATAGAATTGTAAGAGAGCATTCCGGTAGTCCTGAGCAGGCGAGAGCTGCTTTGAAGGATGTCTTTTTGAAATTGTTACCATCTTCAAAAACCAAAGGCTTGCATTAGATCGGGTCTTGTCATCTAGAGCTAATATCATGTTAATGACTTCTGTGTAATGGCGTTGATTTGAATATTATCTGGTCGACGTTGTCGCTTTTTATAGTTCCTTTCCTGTCCAGTTTGTTCCAGCCTATGGCGTTGCCTTTCACCGCACTGACAAGGGATTTGAGACATATCAGGTTTAGGAAGAATCTATAGAAGAATCTCTGCGGAAGCATCCAGAACATGAGTTTCCAGTTTTCCTTTTTCTCCAATGAGAAGGCTACTATGCTGCTGGCAAGATCGAGTACTGTGAAGATGGCGTAATATATGAACAATCCTGCAAACTGCTGTATGGATACTAGCTGTGAGTTATAACTCAGTTGTATGAATGCCAGTATGATTTGAGACAGTAGCGCTATATCTACAATTGGTGTCACGAGAGGAGAGAAAAATTGAAAATATATTACATTCGGTAGTCCTATCATGCCCAACCAATGTAGTCTGGGATTGACTATGAGTGATTTGTTTTTCACCAATACCTGTAAAGTGCCGAAGGCCCAGCGAAATCTCTGTGCAGCCAGAGTCCGTATGCTGGTGGGAGCTTCCGTATATGCCACTCCATCTTCTTCGTAGTGGACGATGTAGCCTTTCCGGATTATCTGAAGTGTCAGATCACTATCTTCGGCCAATGTCGATTCGTCCAATCCTCCGATTTCCTTGACCAGCGATATTCTCCACGCTCCGATGGCCCCTGGGACTACAGTAATTGCGTTTAGCAGATCGAAAGCTCTCTTATCCAGGTTCTGACTGATGATGTATTCTAGCGCCTGGAATTTGGTCAGAAGATTATCCCTGTTTCCTACTTTTGCATTACCGGCTACTGCTCCGATTCTAGGGTCGGAGAAATGTCTGACTAAATAGTTGACGGTGTGCGGGTCGACCAAAGTGTCGGCATCCAGAGATACCATTATTTCTCCTGTCGTGCGCTTGATTCCGTAATTCACTGCTGCTGATTTCCCTCCGTTTGTCTTGCTAAATATTTTTACGTTCGGATGATCGGTGTAATGTTGGGACAGTATTTGCCAGGTATTATCCGTAGAGCCGTCATTGATGACGATAACTTCAAATTTGGACTTGTCATATATGGATTGCAATACATTCTCTATGGTTTCTTTTATGACTTTTTCTTCATTATATGCCGCTATTACCACGCTGACGCTTGGTGTGTAGTCTTCGTCGAATATTTTTCTCCTGTGTCTTCTTGTCTGAATTATGGCCATTACGCCGATAGGGACAAATCTTATCAGGCCTATGAAAAGCCCGAAATATATTAGAATTTGCAGTATGAGTTGGCTGAAAGAAAAGAACCGGATGTAGAAAAGGTTGAACATAATATTGTAATATTCCCCCTGCTGAATTGGTGTGTTTACTATCTCTGGCTTTACTCCGATCATCTCGTTCAGAGGAACGATACGGAAGCCTGCTGCTTGTAATCCCTCGATGATTGCAGGCAGAGCTGCTATCGTCTGGCTGCGATCTCCGCCTCCATCATGAAGTAGAACTACGCCCCCTTGATTGGCTCTGGTTTGTCTGATGGTTTCGTCGACGATTTGTTTTACGCCGGGTTCTTCCCAGTCTTTCGGATCTATCGAATTTCCTACTGTGACATAGCCGGCTTTGCTTACCTGATTGATTGGCTTCGCTTGGGACAAAGTTTGTGGATTGATATCCTGATCATATGGAGGACGGAATACCAGGGTTTTCACATTCAGAAGGCTTTCGATCAATAATTGTGTTGAATTTAATTCGAATAATAATTGACTATCGGAAATCTCAGCGATGTTCGGGTGGGTGAAGGTGTGATTTCCTATCAGATTGCCGTTTTTAAAGATTTTTTTCAGCAGATCTGGATAAGCCTGGGCGTTGCTTCCTATTACGAAGAATGTTGCTTTTATTTTGTAATCCTCCAATATTTTCAGGACGTCTGGTGTGTAAGTCGGATCGGGCCCATCGTCGAAGGTCAGTGTCACGGTGTTTTTCGTTTCTTTTCCAATTTTGCCGATGATATATCCTGCCGGTAGCTGCTTATATAAGACCTTTGTAATTAGATTTATCTTATCATCGTAAGTCACTGTCCTGGTACCTTCTTGTGGGATGGTCTTCACTTTCAATACATCTCCCGTCCCCTGATAATCAATAGTATTGAAAGCTTTAATTGTGTTTATTCCAGCTAATTGATCTGCCAGACTTGTGGTTTTCAGCACGCTCCAAACCGAGTTGTCCTCATAGCCCAGCTTCCACAAAGCATAACCTTTGGGCTGAAAACTTGAGGCGAAATGTTTCTCGTTGAATGCAGATATAGCGTCAAATATATATACCTGATGATGTTTGTCGTTATTATAGTATTCGAAACTGGAATTGAGGTTGGCGCTGTCGAAAATTATGTCTGTTTTCGACTCTCTAGCCAGCTGAACCGCCTGAGGGAAGCTGATCGTAACTGCGGACGTGGCTCCATCTTCCCAATCGTAACCAAAAGCGCCCAATGCGATTACCAGTTTGTCGTTTGGAATTTCCTGTGCGACTCTGGATATGTGTTCTTCGAACCATTTCTGTGAAGCGATTGGCCCTGAAGTGCTTGTCAGCCAGTGCTCATCATAAGCTCTGATGATGATGAAATCAGTGGAATTTGCATAGGCTTTGTAGTCGAATGTCTGTGTATCGATTGAGAAATTTATACTTAATAATAATTGATTTTGTTCAAATATTTTTCGCGTATCTCTGACAAATTGCAGATATTTGGGTTGATCTGTAGATGAGATATTTCCCATATCCAGACTGATACCCGCGAAGTGGTTGTCCAGTGTGAAGGTTTTCAGTTGTTCTATAAGTCTTTTCTGAGCTTCTGCATCGTTCAACAGTCGGCTGATGGCAGCGCCGTTCCAGTCCTTCAGTATGTCATCATAATTACTGAACACCGGCATGATTTTCAGATTTGGGGCTGTGGGGCTCGTGATGGTAGTGACGGCTTTGATATCCTCTGTTCGCGGAGTATTCAGTGAAATAGTTTGACCGTCCAGGCTCAGCCAAAGTGGCAACAGTATGTCAATATTTGGGGCATTAGCGCTGAGAGAATTTAAGCCGTTTTCATCACCCGTGAAGAAAGCCATGGTCTGGTCTTTGTAGAAAGGCGAGGGGATTATGTGGTTGGATGCCGCGGCCGTATTGGTATCTGTCAGACCCCGATAGTCTTCTGAAGCAGATGCCGTCGGAGGGTTTTGTCGAGCCTGATCTGGTGTTTTGGAGCTTAAGTTCTGTCGGAATAGCAGCAGATCAGCTATCGGAGGAGTGATAAATATTATGGAAAAGACAAATATTACCGTGCAGATAGCCCAGAATCCGAGAGTAGAAGTAGCTATCGCCTTGGCGACTTTCCATCTATGCCCTGTCTGATCAAAAAATATTTTCATTTGTACTTAAGGGATTATTAATCTGTCGTTCCCTGATAATTTATGGTGTCTATGACTATAGGGCCTTCGAGTAGATAATTGTCGTCTTTCATAATCAGTGAAAATACATCGCAGCGACTGACCGATACCGCCCAGCCAGCTCTGGTACTTTCGTCATAGGAGTTTGAGAGATCTTCACGGCGAATTCGGAGAAAGGTTTTTATCCATTCTTTCTCATCAAGGCCTGTGATAGGGGAGCCTTCTGCAGCTGTATTTGTGCGTCTGATCAGCGCTGGTAATCCATCCGGGTCTTCGCCATCACCATGCTGAATTATTGTGTCATAGATGAGTGCTCGTGAAAGCGGAAATATCAGCCCCAAATCATCCGCGTGCCGCATGGCCGGGTAGAAATAAAATTCATTTACCACTTCGTCCTGCGTATCGCGGAAGAGTTGATCTTGTGCCGCTTTCTCCCAGGCGTTCTCAAATCCTGATAGGTTGCCTGTGTCATCACTACGGGCGGAAGCGAGTTTCTTCAGTTCTGGTAAATATACTGCCAGTGAGGTAGTTGGGTGTTTGGCTGCATAGCGTTTGACCACTTCATAAGCATCCCCCGTGGCTGTAGTGAAGCCTGCGCGTCCTGCTGTGATGCCCCGTCCGTCATTCAGCTTTTTCACGAAACCATATTGAATTTCGATTGTGCCATTTTCGAATAGACTTATCAGCTGTTCTGCACGCTGTTTCTGCGCAGGCATAAGGCCTTCGTGTAGTTTGATCATACGGTAAATCAGTTCTGCCAGCCTGCCCCTTGTCATCTGTAGATTCGGATGAATATTGTTTCGCATATCTGGATCGATTAGTTTGTTGTCTTTCCCATATTGCAGATATTTGATGTACCATTGGCCGGAAATGGTGTCCTGATACGGGTCTGAAGTGTTTTTAATGTTTGATAAATCTGTATTATTTGCCTGAAGCAGAATCTTCATGGTCTCCACCAGGTTTATCATTTGATTTGGTCTGAAGGTCTTATCAGGATACCCATCAATTATTTCCATAGATAATGCGATCAGTATGAAGTCCGAGTACCAGGCGTTGCTGTCTGTATCAGTGAAATTGTCCATACCACTTCCTGTCGGCACGTTGATGCCTGATCCTTTCAGAATCATTTTGAGGGCCTCAGCCCGATTTACCGGTTTGTCCGGTCTGAAAGTGTGATCTGCATAACCTGAGATAATGCCTGTCTGCTGCAGTCTTACGATGGCGGCGTGGTCAGGTCTATTTATGGGTGTGTCGATAATATCAAATCTGGATGCTGCTGATGCGGTAAAACTAAATGAGAACACAGTACTTATGAGTATGATCAGGATTGTGATAATTTTGGCTTTGTGCATGGGTATTTGGTCTGTATTACATGTTAGATTGTCTGTTCATTCACTGTGGGGACACTTCCAGATTGGACTTTTCCATACTCAGATACCAATATCTTATGAAATATATAGCCTGGAGAAGCCGATGTGGCTTGTGTTAACTGGAAAAATCACATTTATATTGGTACGAAATGTTTCTACATTTTTGGTTTTTGTAGTATAGTCTAGTTTTAGTATTGAATGTAAATTCACCCATATGCTAAATGACTCTGATAGAATTAGAATAAATTCCTTCCTGAAGCGCTTCGGACTTACTGTAGTAGAGATAGAAGTCTATCTGGAGGTACTCAAGCTTGGGCCTTCCTCAATTCAGGAATTGTCCAGGTCTTTACAGCGAAACCGTATAAGTGTGTATTATAGCGTTCATCAATTAATTGAGAAGGGACTACTGTATGAGATGAGAAATGGGAAGAGGCGGCTTGTGACGACTGCAAGTCCGGATGTTTTTCAGAAAATATTCGACAAGAAGCATGCTGAATTACATGCTATGGAGCTGGAAATTGGTTACATCTCTGAATTGATTAATACTATTCCTGTTGTGAGAAATCATGTGACAGTGGTCAAGCAATACGAAGACACTCTGGGGTTCAAGAAGATGCTTGAGGAGAGTTTACATGCCAAAAAGGAAATTATGGTTTTCACTAGTACGCCGTTTTACTTATCAATGCTTGGAGAAGATTATTTTGAGAAATATTTTCTACGGAAGGCTGAGCTCGGCATCATTACCCGCATGATTTATCCGCCTGGAGATTTTGCCAGTAAATTACATGCCAAAAGAGATTCTTATAAGATAGATCTTCGTATATTGCCCCAGAATCAGAAGTCTGAATCCGGGTTCTACCTCTGGGATAACACTCTCGCCATCGATTCGCTGAAGGAGGGGAAGAAAAGCTGTACCATTATAGAAAACAAAGACATCGCCCACTTTTTCCGGGATAATGTGTTCAATCCTTTCTGGGAAATGGCGAGGCCGATAGAATGAGATTAATGTCGCTTCAAGATCTCGCATAGGATGCCTTATGGGTGCTTTAAGCATGGCCGTTTTACTTGATTTCTGATATAATATTCAGATTATTGAGGCTTTATTGATATTAATATGTTATCTAATACACCAGAGGGACAAGAGCGTTGTGATGATAATAAATATCGAGAATTAGCGAAGCTGCTTTTTACTTATCTTGAAAATCCTTTGCCGGAGGATATGGATGTTAGAAGAGGAAGAAGGTTCCAATTGATATTTGGACCTTATGTTGTGGAGATTTCTGCTTTTGTCGATCCTCGGAGTGGGGCATTTAATCAAGTAGTTGTGTTTGCGTTTGGCACACCCCCGGCTAAGGATTGGGGAGTAGAGTTTGATTCAAATGGTTTACTCCAGAATAAAGGTAGACGGGTTCGTCATCTGGAATATCTTACTATGGACATGGCGGATCAGATTATTTCCGCGGTAACAGAGAAAATAAATAGACTTAAGAAAAGTCAGGAGCCGCCATCTGAATTACATCCTGAGGTAGATCAAATTCGCTCTGGTAGCGGATCATCGTTTGAATCTGCTTTGACGCAAGTCCTTGCTGTAGTAGTTCCAGTAGTCAGGGCCACAGATCGTATTGAAAAAATAGATTTATTGGGACAGGTCTCTGATCCTGCTTTTCGCGCGATAGCCGAAGAATTAATTGCGGCAGGCCTGAGTCTAGAAGCGCATCATAAGGAATCTAAAGGTTTTTCCCCAGAATATCTTATGTTCAAAATAGAAGGATATGATGATCGGTCGGCGAGTGGAAATGATGATTCAGTAATACTCCGGCAAAGACCGGTTTATATTTATTTGTGGAATTATTCTGGACCCTATTGGCAGACAAAGGAACGTAAGTCACAATATCGTATTACTGTAATTGAGAGTGTAAGTAGAGATATTTCTTCTTCAGAATTAAAAGGAATTGTCGAGAAGACCGGGAAGTATATTCTTAGTGAAGGTAATAATCGTGATGGGTATAGCCTTGAGTTAGTGGATGTTCCTGAACATGGTGATGAATCCATAATTTTGAGATCTTAGGTGCTAATATGCTGTTTGATAATAATACGAAACCGCATATATAACACATAATGTTTGACAAACTCCTCGTTCGTGCTAAGATTGCTGTCACAAGCTCAGAATTTATCAGCGACAATGCTAATAACATCCGTCTTAATAACGGCTCAGGAATTGAAAGAAACCACCCTCGGGTGGTTATTTTTTTGCCCGGAAATAGGACTGCGTGGGATAGGATGTCGATTTCCTAAACTTAAACTATTTAAACCGAGACGAAAGAAAAGATCAGTTGAAAAAGCCCTTCAATGGATATCCGTTGGAGGGCTTTTTTCAAAACCTGCTCCACTGAATTATGAACTTTGAAAACCAGCCAAACTTAAAAAGGTAACCAACTCGACGCCTTACCGGGATGACCTGGAATAGGCAAGTGCCAGCTAAGGTTGGGAGCAATAAAGACCTCTTATTTGTGAACCGTCCTAAGAAGTTTGATGAGATGCATCCTTATCGATTAACAATTTACGAATCATGAAAAATATTAATTATGATTTATGTAAGCCATTGTCCGATCAGTCTCGAACGCCTGTTCGAGGTATGAAAAAGCCGAAGAGCATTAAATCAAATAAAGTTATAGCAGCTTTGGTGAGAGTTCTCGGTGAGCCCAAGAGAAAATCAAATCATGTAATTTGGGATATTGAGGGGAGCAAAGAGAAAATTAGTCTCCCATTTCATAAGGGTCATGACATTCATCCTGGATTGCTTCTGACTGAGCTCAAAAAAGCTCGCGTGTCTTTCGAGCAATTTATGATGTCTCTTTAAATAATAATTATCTATTAAACAACCATGACTAAATTAACTGAATCAAAGGAATTGCAAAACTCGATGGATGTCAGAGGCCAGCTATTGGCTGCAGATGCGAAGATTAATTATAATGATCGTGTGGGAGGGGCGGCTTGTGAGCATTTTAGAAAAGTCATTAAATTGGTTGCTGATAATGTAGAGATCTTAGAAACCCTTGGGTATATTATTAAGATAAAAAGTTTCTCTCCTGTACATTTAGGGGGGATTACCATCACAGTTGATGGTAATCGATGTTTTGATGAAAAATTAGTGAGTTTGTTCTTCGATACATTCAGTAATTGTTGGGGGTATGATATAAATGACGGTTTTAAGAGAGAATATAAAAGCGTGAAAGAGAGAATTGATCAGTTGATAGAGCAGGCTTCTGTGCTGGAGTCGGAAGAAATGCAGGCATATCTCGATAGATTTGCGGTTAATGGTGAGGCTTCTACTGACGCGGAAATCGATAAAATAAGAGTAATCTTTGAAGCTGAATTGTTGAAAAATGGGGCAGTATATGAGATTGGTGAGAATAGAGAGCGGCATTTAATCGCCACCTCTCGTCAGATTCATATTATGCATGGCCAGATGGAGGATATGTATAGAATAAAGCGTCTTGCTGCTTTCGAGGCCTGGTCTAAAAAGCTAGTTGAAGAATCTGTCGGAACGCCTCTGGAATGTGCAGTTGCTAATCAGTGTGCATCTGATAGACAGCTCGCTTATGATGCTGAGCTTCGTGATGGTAGCTGGCGCCTTCTGGCGAGTGATGAGTTTATCGAACATGCTAGAGGTGTCATGAATATATCTATTGGTGCGAAGAGAGCTTTGATTACTTTTGATAAATTATGTAAGGAGCGTCAGATTCAACATGAAAAAATTAAGGATATTAAATGGGAGCCAATAGATTTCGTGGGGAACTTCCGTAAATACCTCGAGTCTCCTGATGGGCTGAATGGTGAGCTTGATACTACAGAGAAGCTTAAGGAGCTTTATGGAGCAATTGAGTCCACTGAGCCTTCAAAACCAGATCAGAAAGGAGAAATCAAAGGAATTGACAATAGAGAAGTTGGAAGTACGGCCAACCATCAACCTCCGATTACGAATGAATGGATTAATTTGATAGAAATATTAATAGGTCAGAATATCCCTACCGGTGGAAGACTTAGTGCCGCCCATTTTGCCTATTCACCGGATGGCAATCTCTCTGCGATTATGCTTACTTTGGTGCCATCCACCCGAATTGGAGATAAGTTGGCAGGGACATTTATTCTTAAGGCCGATGGAAAGCGTATTTTTCTGCCTGATATTACTTGGAAGCAATATCCGACAGTCAGTCCCAATGGACGCATCGTCGTGACTTTCCAGGGAGGTCCTTCTCGTGGGATTTTTGATGAAGATGTCTTCTATGCAACAGGTGAGATGTACACGTCTACCGGGGATGTTACCTTTTACGATGGCACTCATGATACTTCTGAAGATGATTATATTTGGAGAAATGGTAATGTGACTCGTAAAGACAGTGTTACGCGTTCTCCGTATGCCGTTCATTATCAGATAATTCCGAAGGCGGTGGTGAAATATGATGAGAGTAACAATTGGCTTGTGTATGAGCTCGATATCGGTAGGCAAGTGTTATAATATATACTAGAGCCAAGTGTAACTTGAATGATGGGCTGGTTTTAGACTAATGAAGATCCGCTTCGTCCTCCTCCCAGTAATCTGAAAATCAAGACAACTACTGCTATAACCAGTAATAGATGGATGAGACTTCCGGCTATTCCGAACCCGAAACCTCCAAGCCATGAAATCACCAGTACTAAGATGATAATGTCGAGTATGTTCATGTGATTTGTATTAAGTGATAAGAGCCTATAAACAATGATTTATTGTTGTGGCTAGCCCCTGACATAGACATATTGTGTATGGATATATCAGGGGTGTTGTGTTTTCCTAGGGCGTTGGTTTTGTAATTTGATGTGTTTTAGAGTTTTACATTCTCTTTTGAACTTTTCCATTGTCGTCTTTTGCTGATATATCCTGTTTGTCGTCAATACCTGGTTTGTTATCACTCTTTGACTTGTACTGGGGAGTGTCCTGAGGTTTTGTGTCATCCTCTTTGGAACTATTATATTGATTATTGTTCATGTGTTTTTAAATTAAGTGATAATAGTTGTTTGCTTTGAGCTTTATATAAAGTAACTCAATCTTGGTCTTATTTCTTCCCACGTACAAACAAGTGAGTAATATTTGTCGTGGCATTAGCGAAAAACAGCTTGTGAGTGGCAGAAAAAGCTTGAATGTAACTAGTAGAAAAGCTTTCTACATTTCTGAGAGAATTGGGCTGTATCTCATCTTAGGTGGTTGAACTCTCTGGAGTCTCCTCAAATACATCGGCCAGCATGGCTTGGATATTTGGGTAGACTGATTGTCCGTTGCCAATGCAGCTCTCATTCAATCCAGCATGTGTAAAAGTAATTCTTTGCATCAGGCCCAATACTTGTAACATTAGACCTCTCCGACCGGCTTTTTCCAGGTCTTCCAGTAGAGGCCAGAATTTGAAAAGTCTGCCGCGTATTTCCTGACGAATGGCTTCTTTTGGGACATTTTTCCCGACCCATCGGAAGCGTTTCTCGCCTTCATCTGTACGTATTTTAATTTTTTCAAAATTTCCAAGCGGAATGGATTTAGGAAATGCATGTGTGAATAAATCCTCTAAATCAACGTAAGATGCTCCGGTTCCGACTGCACCTCCTAGTTTGGTTTCACCGATGTCGTTATAACCAAGAAAGGAAAATAATTTCCCCAGGTCTTCCCAGCGTTCGTGGTGGTATAACCAATTGATTATTGTTAGGCGTGGATGATGTATGAGGCGTCTGACTGCCTCGGCATTTCTCTCTTCTTCTGAAGCTTTTTTCCATTGAAATTTGCCGGTGATTTCCAGGTTAACGATCGGTTCAGGACCTTCTTCCATGGTAGTAGATTCGGTTGCGGTAGTTTGGGCTAGTCCACCAGATGTGTCTTCAGAGTCAGTCACATCAGATGCTGAAGTCTGGAATAGCTTGAACAATGCTATACTGTCCTCGGAAAATTGAAATCTTGCCGGGTTGAAAGATGTTAAATTTTGTAAGGTGTTTTTGATGCAGCTGTCTTCTAAGAGAACCCCCATCAGAGCTATCTGTTCCTCAATTTGTTTTTGGGCTTTTTGTAAATTATCTTTGAATCCGTTGAGTGCTATGAGATTAGCTTCTAATTGTGCCAAATCTGCGCTTAATTCCACCTGTTTTTTGAATTTAACCAGACCGGTGAAATATTCTTTGGCTCCTTCTGTCTTGTTTAGGAAATCCAGAGGATAGTCGATCGATAATCTCAGATTAATCAAAGTATTATATTGTTCTGTAAACTTCTCAATGGCTGCCTGATATTTCCTTAAAGATCTTATTATCGCTTCTTTTACTTCTTCTGGAAGTGTCTCAGTGTCGGATTCAGTAGGAAACACAGAGAGCAGTTTTTGAATTTTTTCAAAATTTTCGAGTATCAGGTTTATGCTTTCAGTAATCTCTTCTTTGGTAGGAATTGATTCTAATTGTTTTAGGAATTGTTTCTTGGCTGGAAGTAAAAAGTCTAATTCTCCCTTAATTCTTCTGATTTCCTTGATGTCCGCCAGATTTTCTGTTGGTGGTGTCGAAGACACGGCTGGAAGGTCAAATAAAGTACTTATTACTTGCTGTTCTATTTTATAAAATACTTCTGCCAATTGCAGCATAGTATTCAGGTAACGCTGGCGATCACTTTTGAATAGATAGAGCGCATATTGCGTGTGTTGGCAATATTCTGCCAGCTGATTTCGGGAAGTTATACCGGTGGGCGGTAAATTATCGATAATGGATAATAGTCTTTTGCGAAATTCTCCGAGGCTCTCCGCCACTGGTTCACGCCTATCGCTTAAATGTTTGGCGGTAGTCATCTCCAATCTCTCGGTAAATCTGCCGAAGGAGTATTCCACTCTTTGGCGTAGATATTCGGCAGTAATGACATCAAAAGTTACTCCTTCCGGGTGGAATGGAACAGCGTAATAAATACTTTCCCTTGCGGTTGGTATGGTCTTGGTCTGTAATTGTTCAAGTTGTAACGGACTTGCCATATAATTACTGCTTTAACGATTAAGCGGCAATTATATAACAATGGCGTGCGTTGTCAATGCTGGTTTGTAGGGGTTATTCAGCCGATGGCTTATTCCGATTCGTTTTTCTCTCTGCCCGTAATTTTTTATCCTCAAGCATTTTCTCCTTTGATTTCCTCGACCGGCGTTGTTTCTGCTTTTTCAACTTGAATATTTTCTGGGCTCTAGCCGATTGGGCGCCTTTGACCTTTTCCTCGATTTTCAGGATGAGGAGCTTGTAGGCTGAAATCCGGTTCTTGCTCTGCTCTCGGTGTTTCTGGCAACGCACCTCGATGCCTGTGGGGACGTGCCTGAGTAAGACGCAGCTGGAAGTTTTGTTTATTTTCTGGCCGCCTTTGCCGCTACCACGTACGAAAGATTCACTAATATC
>CAIOIA010000132.1 GCA_903858295.1 uncultured Candidatus Peregrinibacteria bacterium
CACTGAGAGCCGCCCTGACTCATGAAGAATTCTCAGTCGGAGCATTCGAGACAGTCTGGGTGCTAGGACAAGCCGAAAGTCTCAAAAGACTTGCAGAAATCCTCAATAAATAGGAAAATGTAGCATATATTCAGCAACTTTATCCAACACATGAATTACAGCGAATTAAATCAAATCATCAAATACCTGAAGAAGACACTTCCGTGCTCTCAATGTCAGACACCATATGACAATACTGGCATCGAGGTTCTCTCTACTTTCGACGATCAGGGACTTTTCAATCTCAGCTGCTTTCATTGTTCCAATCAATTATTGGTACATATCACCATCAGCGATGATGAGAAAGACCTCTCCGAGCCTGGCAAGAAAGGCCGCCAAAGCATACGTGCCCATCGAGCGCTGACGGAGAAAGATATCACAGCCACATTCCATGGATCAAATATCTCCACCGACGACATCATCGATATGCACACTTTCCTGAATCAATTTAACGGCGACTTCAAAAAATTATTTTCCAAACAGGAATGAAAAACAAAAAATTTGCAGTAATTTCCCTGATCACTCTGACCATATCCAGTCTGACAATATCCGGCTGTCAGGGCATCGCAGATTCAGCCCGTGAGCTCCGCTCCACTATAGATCAGACAGTATCGACCACGCAGCAGAAAGTCGAAAACATCAAAACCACAGTCCAATCAGGAGTAGAGCAGGTCAAGACATCAGTAGACGAGACGAAAGCCGCCATCGACACCAAGATGAAGCAGATCGACGATGCACAGAAGAAAGTCGAGGCAGCGCAGAAAGCCATCGAAGATGCAAACAAAGCGCTCTCCACCGTGACCAAATAATCATACAATTATGGATTCATCTTTAGGTTATCTGATCATTATCTTCTTCCTGGTAATGATTTCTATCTCTATCGGACTTACAGTTATCTGGATCTGGATGCTGGTACACGCCATCACGAAGAACACAACTGAGACACAAATACTCTGGATTGCTTTACTCATTTTCTTCGGACCTCTAGCCGCCATCGTATATTATTTCGCAGTGAAGAAGCCCATGGACGCCAAGCCCATCAGCGGCATCACTGAATTCAAATAAACATGAAAAATTTTCTCAAGAAATTAAAAACAAAAGCACAAAAGTTAAATAGCAAAATTCTTTTCCCGGAGACGCAGGACATCAGGACACTTAGAGCTCTAGAGACAATCATAGAAGAGCGAATTTGCCGACCGGTACTGATCGGAACCAAGGCACAAATCACGAGACAGGCCAAGAAGCACCACATAAAACTCGATCTATCGGAAGTGGAATTCATCGACCCATCGAACAAATTACTCCGCCAAGCTTTCGCAGAAGAACTTGCAGAGCTACGTAAAGACAAAGGCCTGACGCTCACTCAGGCCCGTAAACTTCTACAAGACTTAAACTATTTCTCAGTTATGCTTCTTTATCACGATTTCGCGGACGGAATAGTCTCTGGAGCGACATCATCGACTGGCTCGACACTCAAGCCCGCTTTCCAGATATTGAGAAGCGCACGAGTCGGGCGGCTCGCTTCCGGCTGCTTCATGATGCTTTTCCCGGATAGAGCCTATTTCTTCGCCGATTGCGCCGTAAATCCGGATCCCACCGCCGCCCAAATCGCCGACATCGCCGAAGATACGGCCGCGACAGCCAGCTTCTTCGGTTTCACTCCGAAAGTCGCATTGCTCTCCTTCTCCACCCACGGTTCCTCATCGCATCCCCACGCCCTGAAAATCGCACAGGCTACGAAAATCCTCACCAAGCGCTGCCCTAAGCTGCTGGTCGACGGCGAGCTTCAAGCCGACGCCGCTCTGATCGAGAGCGTCGCTCACTTCAAATCTCCGAAATCCAAGATAAAAGGTAATGCAAATGTACTCATTTTCCCCAATCTGGAATCCGGAAATATCGCCTACAAATTAGTCGAACGCCTCGCTCACGCCGAAGCCATCGGCACCATAGTCCAGGGCCTCAGCCAACCATGCAATGATTTGTCTCGCGGATGCAAACCCAGCGACATCGTATATCTGACAGCCATCACGGCAATACAGGCCGCGCACCTTAACACAAAATAATGTACATTCTCGTCCTAAATTCCGGCTCATCCTCACTGAAATTTCAGATTTTCCAGAACATCACTCCCCTCCCCGCTCCGCTTATCACAGGCATTGTCGAAGCCATCGGACTCAAGAATTCCGCCATCACCATCAACGGCAAAACGACTAAAATAAAAGTAAAAGATCACCACGAAGCCCTGCAAAAAAGCTTCGCCATGATTATCCGATCCGGCCTGATAGAAGACCTCCGGGACATCACACTGATCGGCCACCGCGTCGTGCATGGAGGAGAGAAATATAGCAACTCAGTACGCATCACTCCGCGCGTCATCGTAGAAATTCGCAAACTCTCAGCCCTCGCACCGCTCCATAATCCGGCAAATCTCGCAGGTATACTTTCATGCAAGAAACTTTTCCCGAAAGCCACGCAGATAGCGGTCTTCGACACAGCATTTCATCAGACACTTCCGGAAAAAGCTTTTCACTACGCACTGCCGTCAGAGCTCTACACCAAGCACCAAATCCGCCGTTACGGTTTCCACGGGATAAATCATGAGTACGTAAGCGGGAAGGCCGCCGAAATACTCAAGAAAGCCGGCAAATCAGCGAACCGCATCATCTCCTGTCATCTCGGAAACGGCTGCTCCATCACCGCCATACGAGGCGGCAAATCAGTAGACACCAGCATGGGCTTCACTCCACTCGAAGGCCTGGTAATGGGTACCAGAAGCGGAGATCTCGACCCCTCACTTCCGGAATATCTCGGTAAGACATTACACAAATCTCCAGCGGAAATCACACAACTTCTCAACAAAAAATCCGGTTTACTTGGCCTCACAGGCCTCAGCTCAGACATGAGGATCATACATGCCGCAGCAGAAGACAATACGCATCCGGCCAAGCAGCAGCGAGCCCGCCTCGCTCTGGATATTTTCGCATATCGCATCGCCAAATACATCGGCAGTTATATAGCCGTGCTCGGCGGAGTCGACGCTATCATCATGACAGGCGGTATCGGCGAACATGCCTTCCACATCAGGAGATCGGTATTCAACTATTTCCGTGATACTATGAAGCTCGATGCCAAGCGAAATAGCCGAAACGCAGAGTTCATAAGTACTACAGACAGCCCTACAGCCATACTGATAGTCCCGGCCAACGAAGAGTTGAAAATCGCCAAGGAATGCGTTAAACTCAGCCACTAAACACTAGCCAGAAAACTCATGAAATTATACCAAAACACTTCTCTATATCAGGAAACTCTGAAAACAGTGGATATAGTCCTGAACATAATAAGTAGCAAAACTCCAAGCATCATACTCCAGGAACTCGAGAAAAAATTAGTCTTACTTAGCGGCCAGATCGCCTCCTGCCTGGACCAGGAAAACATCGAAGCCATGGACGCCGCACTGGGCCGACTTCGACCGGATCTGAATTCTCTGATACAGCTGACCAATCTAGCCGCTCATCGTCAAAACATCAATTCCCATGACGAGCGGGATATCGAGGACGCTCTGCAATTACTTTCCCAGAAAATCGCCACTTTCCCACTCAAACGCAAAAACATATTGGTACTCAGCTCCACTTTCGGACAGGGCCACATGAGCGCATCGAAAGCCATGAAGCAAGGCCTCGAATATCTATATGGCAAAGATTATAATGTCATAATTATAGATTTCTACGAACAAATCGGCACTCTCTTCAACAAAGTCACGGTGAGCGCATATGAAGGTTCCACCAAGCATCTGCCTGCCGCCTACAAATATTTCTTCGAAAGCACAGATGCCAAATGGCCGGTGCAGCTTCTGAACATTCTGAATTATCCGCTGAACGCAACCAAAATCGAAAAACTTTTCAAATCCTACAATCCGCATATCATCATTTCCGCTTTCCCCATCTGGGATTATCTGGCCTCCATCATCATCAAGAAGCTGGGAGATATCAAATTCTTCAGCATAATCACAGACTCCATCTCCATACACAACGCCTGGGTCAGCGGCACGCCGGAAGCGCATATAGTAGCCAATACAGAGACAGCCTTCTCCATGAAGAAGCTCGGAGTTCCCGAGAATAAAATTCTCATACTCGGCTTCCCGGTCAAGCTGGAATTCTCACAGCCCAGCAATCGCACAGAATTTCTCAAAAATTTCAATCTGAATCCGGATGATTACACAGTGGTATTCCTGCCTACGGCTGAGAAGACAAGCACTACCATCAAATCCATCGAAGAGATCATCTCTGAAAATCCTTCCATAAATCTCTTCGTCATCTGCGGCCGCAACACCGAGCTCGCCCCGAAACTCGAGCAATACAATCATATCAAGAAAGTCCGAGTCATAGGCTGGACAGATCAGATGCCCGAATTCATCAAAAACTGCGACCTGGTGGTCACGAAAGCCGGCGGAGCCACAGTCATGGAGTGCATCGCCGCGAAGAAACCTATGGTCATCACTCAGGTCATCCCCGGCCAGGAAATGGGCAACGCAGAACTGATCAAGCTTCACGAACTCGGCATAGTCCAGAAGCACGCCAAAATGACAATCAGCGAAAGCATCAGCTACATCCACAAAAACCAAGCCCGCTTCCTGAAAAACCTGGAAGCCCAAAGCAATCCTGAAGCCAGCCTGAAGATAGCCCGTTTCATAAACGAGCAAATCAATTCATAGAGAGCCACCGAGCAAACGACACATACGAAGGCAAAACCCCTTGACCTAGCGTGTATTTATTATATAATACATGCTTGCTATTATGTTTTATGAAAGGAAGTATTCAAAAACCAGTAAATGCTGACTCACCAGAAGGACTCAATAATCCGGCACTGGAAGCCGCTAAATCTCAGTATCTAGTTCACAGATTAGTAAAAATCCTGAAACACCCACTGAATACGATATTGGAGACCGGGAAAGACGGTGATCTGATAGTCGGCAATTGGACGATATCCAGACATGAGTTAATTAGCGGAGTCCCAAGCCATCCACTCGGCTTCGTACTCCGTACTTATGAAGTGATAGACGATTCGTCATTTCGTAAACTGCCCATCAAAATAGTCGCAAGGAAGAGCGGAGAAAAATCATTCGAGTATGTAGGAATAATATTTCGAAAATATTCAGGAGAAGTATTTATAGCCCGTCCTGCGAAATCTGACCTTGCTCAATTCGCACAGGATACTCTGCACATGTTACAGAATATAGAACGTTATCAAGTCCAGGACGGAGAGCTTAGATACGAATGGCCAGATGCCTCACAAATCACGGACGACACTCGCGAAAATCTTAGCAGTGTCGGCATCGCCACATATGCGCGTCTATCCAAAGTAGGCATACACAAGCGACCGGAACTCACGGAGACCACGGCTCCAACGACACTCACACTGGACATACCAGGCAAAATTCTGAAATCCACCACGCGTCGTATTCGCTCAGTAGTCACTGAAAACGATTCCTTCGGCAAACAGCAATGGCGCACCACAATGGGCGAGAAATTTCATGAAATATTCCCTGGTGGCTACGAATCAATTCCGGAAAGAGACCGTCTAGTCCTATGCTTCCCGGGGGCAGGAGGGAGAGAAGCGGATTTCTGGATGGATCAGGGGTTCAAAGAGAAAGACCTTGTGATGATAGAGAGAGATGAAAAGATTCTCGCCCAGCTCATGCGAAAATACCCAAAGGCAGCCGCAATTATCAAAACAAATGTAGGTAAAGACCGCAGTCGATTTTTGGATGACATTATAAACGACTACCGACAGATTTTGGGCAGATGTCGTTTCTCAGTAGTAAGTTTCGATCCTGAGGGAGGTATCACGGAAAGGTTTCTAAATAATATGGCCTTTGTCTTCCCATTCTGCGCCAATCAATTTCTACTTTCAGCTAATTTCTATCTCAAGAGAGAATCAGAAGAAATAGTCAGAATTTATCAAAATGTAATTACTGCAAAATCTTACGAAGTTGCAGAAGCAGACGACAGCACCAGGCAACTTGTTATGAGACACCTGCCAAGATATCTCATGGATCGCAGCCCATACAACAAAATCGTCAACAACTGGCACGGCAGCTATGAAGGCGACAGTCACGCCACACGCATGTATTGGACCATGGCACATCTCAAAAATAAGAATGACAAATAATTATCTACAATCCGACATCTCAGACACTCCTCCTATATCAGAAACTCACGAAATTGATGCAATTTCGACAGATCGAGAATTGTCTCCACGTGCGATCGACCTGGCAGAGACACATCCAGAATTTATCGAAGCACTCGCATCAGGTCCCATCGACACACTTCCCTCTCTCGAAAAACGCGATTATCAATCCCAAGCCCGCGAAGCAATTCGCACGAAATTTCTCGACGGCCAGACCTCAGGCCTTCTAGAAATCGGCACTGGCGGAGGCAAGACGGCAATAGCATTTAACTTCCTTCACAAACTTCCGGGAAAAGTACTTTGGCTTGCTCCCTCTACAGCTGCGCTCGAGAGAGCTCTCGATGAAGCCGAGAATCTCAAGCTCGACAAGAAACTGCAAGTTCTCAACGGGAAAGGCGTCTCGGCTGACACCGACATACTCTTCTCCACAGTCGGCATGATGAATTACGGCGGCAAATTTCGCAGTATAGATCCAGACGAATTTGCATTAATAATTTTCGACGAAGGACATCATTCGATGGGCAAAGCCACTCGAACGATGCTAGATCACTTCCGCGCTTACCACCTCTATCTCACCGCCACTCCGGAAATGTGCGCAGGGCATCTGCATAAATACGCTGAGCCATTCTTCCGCTACTCTTCTGAAGATCTCATTCATCAGGACAATTTCCCATTCTGGGTATTACGCCGTTACGAAGTCACCGGAGAGAAAATATCAGAAAGTAAATTAATCGGTGACAATTATGCCCTGGCCGAAGGAGAAGAAAATCAGGTTCTGGATATGCCGCATCGCTTCGCTATTACTCTAAAAATTTTACAGAGGAATGTCACGGCCCGCGAGAAGACAATAGCTTTCTTACCTTCAGTAGCCTCATCCCGTAAATTCGTGAAAGAGATAGTGGCGGCACACCCGGATATCGCAGGCCAGGTCGCGCATGTAGACGGGAGTATGGACAAGCGTGTAGTGAAAGCCATCGCTAGAGAATTCCGAGAGGGCAGGATTCAAGCCATCTGCTGCAACGACCTATTTACAGAGAGTCTAGACATCCCTGATATTAGGCATGTGCTTCTAGGGGATCCTAGCCGCTCACCCAGGATTTTACTGCAGAGAATCGGACGCGGCGCGCGCCCATCCCCAGCCAAAACCCACCTCACAATCCATGACATCGTCTCCACCGTGCCGAACCTCTCGAGCACCAGCGCGCCGCTGACAGTAGCCGGAGCCCTGGGCACTCGCAAATACACCCAGGACATCGTATTGAACGGCCCTCAGAAAGGCCAAGTCCTTTTCGAAGGATCAGCCGAAGACCAGACCAAATCAGTCACCTTCGTCGATGCGACCACAGTCGCCACCGAAGACATCCCGTTCAACGAAAGAATGATTGATATGAGCTTCATGGCCAATGCAGAATTCGCATTCGAAGTGTATAAAAGCTTCGCGGAATCATTCGACACATCAGTCGCGAATCTGATATTACAGGGAGAAATATATGCGAAAACTCACCCACACACAGACCTGGAACTCCGCTATCCGGCCAGCAAAGACGGAGAGACCCGCTCAATCCAGATAAATTTCTCTGACGTACTGGCGGCCACCAGACTTTACCAAATCAAAGATCGCCTCATCGCCATACTCCAGGACGATCTCGACGAGCTCTGCAAATCTTTTCATAATAAAACTCTCAGAGCATCCCAGCCCATAGACATAGACATAGACACGGCGACAGACACTCCCACCGACATAGTAGTGGGCATCAAGCCTCTTAAGGGAGACCTGCTAGACATGTATGAGAGAAGAATGAGAGTATTTAAGATGAATATCCTTCATCAGAGCAAAAGCATAAACCCACATACGGCATTACGTCGAAGCCTGGGCATGAAGACGACAACTGAGATATCTCTGCAGAAACTTATCAATGAAGATCCTCGATACAGTGGAGCATGGAGCAAATTACGAGACACATTCCGTGACTATCGACTTCTAGCCATAGAAAGACGACACAACAAACCGAAAGAATATCCTTTCCGTGTCCGCAAATCTGAAATAGGTCAAGGCACTTATTATATTGCCAAGGACACGATCGAAGAACTCCGAATATATAAAGCAGATTCCGAGAAAGTCCATACCGATCCTGAAATCTCGAAACTCGGCTTCAAGACAGATGTAAATTTCGCATACCACATCGATAAACTCCCTCAACTGAAAATATATTTTGATCTGTTAGTCGAGGCACTCGATATGGGGATTACAGTACTTCACTTCGCTCCGGAACAAATAATGTCAGACACGGCGAACTTCATGCTATTTCTGGGCATACTCGCAGGCGATGACAGTTTCGCCTGCATAGAGCCCGGCATTCCGGAATTCTGGATCTCCGACGATGAAGACTTAGCAGTAATACAGAAAGAGAAATACATCTCAGTCGGCATAGGCCATCTGAAACTGGAAATCGACAATCAAGACCTAAGCACATTCATTTTCAGACTACCAGCTCTCAAGGGTGAAGATCTCGCAAATCACCGCAAACTTATAAAAAGCTTTTTCGCTGATGTGATGAAAGACAAACTCTCCGGTCAGGCCGCGTTAGCACAAAATGATTTGCAACGAGTCCCGCGTAACTTTGACATGGTGGCAGAGACAGAAGCAAAAGCATCTTTATATTGGAAATTATTTAATGAATATTATTCAGATTACGAAAATGCACAGATGGACTCCGGGAACCCTCCAGGGTGGATCAAGACAATCTACCTTTTCCCAGCACAGCGGTATGGCGAAAAATACAAATTCACACGCACTACATTGATAAATGCAAAACAAATCGAAGACGAACACGCAGAATATAATGGCAAGATGTGTGACGACGCACTTGTATGTATATTACTGAATAAACCGGACGTATATTTCGCATATATCACGAATAAATACCCTCAACTCACGGTATACTTCGAGCTGGTGGCAGAAGCCCTTTCGAGAGACATCACCATCCTGGAATTCACGCCAGACCAGTATAAGAAAGATCCACTAAATTTCATGCTATTCTTGGGCACACTCGCCGGAGATTTCCGTTTCGAGGGCCACCCCGCGTGGCCGGAATTCCGTGTCTACGACGGCCACAACATCCAAGTCAGCATAGCTCACCTCCGACTGGAATCTGATTGAGGAAATATCAATTCTACCTTTCGTAACATTACATTCTTTGCCCTTGACAGAGTAGCAAGAATGCTGCATAATGCTCGCTATTAACAATAGCAATATGAGCAAACAAGCACATACACAAGCCATTATCCTCAGAGAAAGCACCACAGTCACTGATACCGAGCTGACACCTATCCAACCAGAATTACCTCATCTTGACGACAGTATTATTAAGCAGGCCTGGGCGAATGTCATGGCAGCAGAACAGGCAAGGACAAGACCAGCCACTCCGACACCACCAAAATCTGTAGAAACAGAGCAGGATATTGAAGTTGATGATTCCAAATTCTCTGACAAGACAAAGGCTTTGGCAGACACCCCTCTTCTAAGCGCAATCTACAACAATCGACACAGATTAAGAGCTCTGGCAGCACAATTAGTTGCCGAACAGACTCCTCATTATGGCAGGGTAAGCTATGATAAATTATTTGATTATTTCATCGAACAGCTCTGGTTTCCATATTTTGCCAGAGAAATGAAATTTAGTCGGGACACAGACGAAAATTACAATAAAACAGTTGCAAGATGGGTAGAACAATTATTGGATATGTTTTTATTTGAAGAAGTTCAGATATCGTATATTAGTCATTATCAATATTACTATTATCACGACAGTCTAAATAAGCCTAGGCATACCTCCGATCGTTCTGAAGTAAAAAATTATTTAGAAGGAGCATCTTCAATTAGAGGTAATTCTAAGGAAAAATATTATTCAAGTTTATGGGAATATCTATATGAAGTAATTATACCACGAAGCCCCCTATTTAAAGCAAAGGGCAAAAGTGGAAAACTTTATGGCAATTACGGAGAAGGAAAATGCCAACAAGAGGTAGAATTTACCGACAGCAAAAAAAATGTAGACAACTTTCTAAAATCAGCTCCAGTAGCATTCTTCAGAGAGTACTATTTCCAATACGCCAAGCAGAATCCGCCAAATGATAGATTTGTAGATATAAATTCCGAAGCAGATATAGATAAATTCATATTTTGGATTTGTAATAATTTCTCACATAACTATGATGCCCAAGCCACACACAGTGAAGCACCAGTCAAAACACTAGGGGAAAGAGGTTTCAGCGGCCTCATGCCAGATTTCTCGAAACTCGAAAGCGTCTCAGCAGAGATGAAAGTACTCGCTATGAAAAATCTCTTCAATGTAAGAGTAAACAAAACTTTGGATAAAAAATCCTGGAAATCAAAAAGCGAAGCCTCAAGGATTGACGAGGAATTCTGGGAGTCATTTGTGCTGTCGAAGGTCACGCTAGACCAGGACTTCCTGAGAGATATCAGCGTACACCGACGAGAGCAGTGGCATCATCACTTCATCTCCAAGCGCAGCATCGCTGCAAAATACGAACGCATGGAGACTAACTCCGATGTAGAAGATTTGGTGAGTTTCATCAAATATCTTTTCGGTCTGTACAAAGTCGCGGAAATATATGAGAAAAGCACGGATAAAGAGCAGCAATTATATGGAAAAGTTTATAAAGAAGTTGTACGACTGTACGGTCATCAGCTCGAGCAATCAGCCGTAAACCTGGAAGCCAGATTGAAAGTCCCGCAATTCAGACCAGACAATCTCAGCTCGGCTATCTATACTGTGCAGAGCCTGATGAATAGATCTATTCTCCCAGCCCAGATGACAGAGCTAGGCGAAGTCGAATCTACCATACAGTTACTCACAGAAGCCAACTCAGAGATCGGCATAGCCTTGTCACCCACAGCCGACTACGACAGAAGACTGGCAGCCGCGGAAGCTTCACAGCATACCGACGACACGGCCTCTACAGATTAGCATCGGACAAATTTATAG
This sequence comes from uncultured Candidatus Peregrinibacteria bacterium, assembly GCA_903858295.1. Classification (GTDB taxonomy): domain Bacteria; phylum Patescibacteriota; class Gracilibacteria; order UBA1369; family UBA1369; genus CAIOIA01. Next base: position 11,235 of record CAIOIA010000132.1, read on the forward strand.
AATTCTGCTCTTACTAGGAATAAACAAAAAATATCCCAAGACAGTATAGATCATACGGCTTGGGATATTTTTTGTGCAATGACAAAGTAAGAGCAGAATTCTACAGATTTGTCCTGTAGACAGCAGTCTTAGTCAGCACATACATAGTGTTCGTGTCCTTATCGACATAGAAATCCTGAATATCGGATAATTCATCGAATATGTATTGACCTGTATAAGTGGCACCTCCTGTACGATCATCTTTATCGTATTTCAGGATGCGGCTTGTACTTGGCTCCAGCACGAATATATTATTCATCTCAGCCTCGGTATATATCTTCGTAGGCGCGGTAAGGGCCTTCACTGGAGCTTTCTTCACAGGGAAATCCTGCTTATTGCCTTGGAATAATTTACCTATGGAGCCATCACGATTCAGGAAATAAATACTTCCATCTATAGCCATATCCACGGCATTCTTCAGATCAGCACCGACCGCATAAGCCTGCGCCGCATCGAAACTGTCACGTCGGCGTGTATATCGCCAGATCTGATTTCCATCCGGATCTAGAACATAAATCTTGTTACTATAAGCCTTCATTGCCTTCCCTTTCTTGAATGCATCATCCGTAGTCTGCAGGAAAGACATCCTGTCATCCTTGAATTCTATAACTTTACCGGTAGCAGTCTGGAAAAGTATCGAGCCTTTGTCATCATAAGTAGTCGCAGACACCACCTTCTCATTATCATCTATGGTCATAGGATCAGCCACCTTATCGAGCAGTATAGGATAAAGCGCATTGTACTCGTAGGCAAAAAGATTATTAGCCAGATGCAATATACCGATAGCGCTCACATTCGCTCTCTTCTGGGTGAGATCAGCCATTTTCTCAGCTTTCGGATGAATCACACCATCCAGCTTGTCGCGAGTCTCCATGATGAGATCCAGAAGCTCTCGGGCTTTCGCCTTCTGATAGCCACTATCAAGCACTACCAGAGCTTTCTGCTCAGCATCGGACAGCATGTCGCCGGCTTTGCCTTTATCGAATTGCCCTGTAGTCACGGCCGAATTTATCTCTTCCTGCACCATTACCAGATTATTGGCGAGATTCTGAATCTTCTGATCCTCATCAGCCTTCGAGCGCAGCCACCAGACCCCGAGCGTCAGCAGCACGACCAGCACAATAATAGCTACCAATATCTGATCGCGCCCCCAATTACTGAAAGACCAGCTATACTCTCCATTCGCAGTACTTCCTCTTCTGAGATTACCGCTTCCCCGGCTCAACTCCGCGAATTTATCACGAACTTTTCCGACGGATTTCCCCACCATAACTTTCAGCTTATCCGTAGAGAAAGAGCTTTTCGGCATTTTCACAGGCGACACCTGCTGCTGAGTGGATAAATCCTGATATATTTCCTCTCTCTCATGCGCTACCGGCACAGTATCCATCATCTCGGCCGCAGCAGCCCCCTTCACCACACTGGCCTGTATGGCGATAAGAGCAATCTTGCTTATCACTTCACCATGCAGGAATTCTCTCACAGCCATCACGGTATTCTGCAGCTGTCCATTCACATTCTTGGCCAGATCGGTCTTGGATACATAGCGAAGCAGTCGGGTAGTACTGAGAAGTACGAAATCCCCGCTCTCCAGCTCACCCGAAGCGATATTTGTAAACACTTCTTTACCGATGCTCTCATCCAAATCATCGCTGATAGTGGTAGCAAATCTCTTCCTCACCAGATAAGCCTCAGCTTCTCCGGCCTGCGTGAGATACAGCTGATCACCCACGATAGCCGCGATAATCACATTCAGCTTCCCCAGCCAATCATTACCTCTTTCCAGCTTATATTCATCCAGGGCGCGATTGACTTCCTTCAGCGATTCTTCGAACCTCTCATAGCCATCGACTTCACTGTCCGCGAAGAACACCTTCCGCATCTTATCGAAGATAATTTCCCCTACCTTCTCCGCATCCACGGTATTTTGGGAAATCTCCATATTTATGAATATCTTCCCGCTGTTTTCGCCACCTTCTCCCAAATCATAGGCATAATTTTCCACGAAGCTCCCTTCATCCTTACCGACGAACAAGAAATCGTATTGGG
>CAIOIA010000133.1 GCA_903858295.1 uncultured Candidatus Peregrinibacteria bacterium
ACAGCCACATCGACGGCCAGCCCCACAGAGAATTCTCTCTTCGTCGGGGAACTCGCCCTAGACGGCCAACTCAGGCCGATCACGGGCATACTCTCCATAGCCCTTTTCGCTCGCGACCACGGCTGGCAGAAGCTATATATCCCTGCGGAGAATTTCGCCGAAGCCAGTCTGGTCAGGAATCTTGAAATAATTCCAATACACAATTTACAACAGCTGATAGCGCTACTGAATGGTGAGGAAATCAGCCAAGATGAGACAATTTCTGCCATCTCCTCGCCATCCTTCTCGCCTTCTACCCAATCGCCAATCGCCAAGCAATCACCCCAACTTTTCACTAAGCGCTCTACGCTTTACGCTCCACCATCCTCCGCCCAAATCCCTGACTTCGACCTAATCCAGGGGCAGGAAATAGCCAAGAGGGCTATACAGATTTCCGCAGCGGGAGGCCATCATCTGCTACTGTATGGCCCGCCTGGGGTGGGCAAGACATTGCTGGCCCGCGCGTTGGCCGGATTATTACCCGAGCTTACTGAAGAGGAAATGCTGGAAGTGCTGCAGATATATTCCGCTGCTGGAGAGCTTCGCTATGCGACATCAACCACTTCCTCAGCAGGCGCATCATCAGCCACATCCACAGGCGCGACTTCAGACATAGCCCGAAGTACACCAGATATTCCACTATTCCGCCGACCATTCCGACAAGTCCATCAGTCAGCCAGTCTAGTCTCGCTCACGGGCGGCGGCTCTCCTATCAGACCAGGTGAAATCTCTCTCGCCCATCATGGAATATTATTTGTCGACGAGATTGCCGAATTCCCTCGCACTAGCATCGAAGCCCTACGTCAGCCGCTGGAAGAGAAGAAAATCCATCTCTCGCGCAGCAATTCCAAGCTCGAATTTCCAGCCGGCTTCACGCTGGTCGCCGCCATGAATCCATGCCCATGCGGTTATGCCAACGACACGCAGAAGGCATGCCTCTGCACTCCGCAGGCCATAAGCAATTATCATAAGAAAATTTCAGGGCCGATATTCGATCGCATAGATCTCACTGTCGCTCTCAGCAAACCGAGAATTTCATCTACAGAATTATTACAGAAGAAATCCACAAATTCCGGCAGCCAAGCCATCCGCGAATCCATCACTAGTGCCAGAAACCGCCAGACCCAGCGCTTCCACGGCACTCACATCAAGACAAATTCCGAGCTCAATTCACAGAATATCGCAGACTTCGCCCACCTCACATCAGCCGCGCATGAATATCTGAACATCATCACGGACAGGACTCTTCTCTCAGCCCGTTCGCATCTGCATCTTCTGAAGACAGCCCTCACCATCGCCGACTTGAAGGGCCAGGACGAGATCACCAATCTCGAGCTGGCCGAAGCATTCCAGTACCGCAATCCGGATCTCTTCAAGCAGAATTTCCTTTAATCAAGCCAAATACAATGGTAGAATCTGACAAATAATTAATATGATTATGAATAATACAGAATCAACTTTGCTGGAAGCAATGCAAGCTACAAAAGCAGATCTGGCTTCGGGTAAATTCAAAGTAATCAGTGTCAAAGATCATATCAGAGATTTGCAGGCTGGGGTTGAAGAGGCTGAATAGGCAAATCTATTGCAAAGGCTTCGACTTGTTTTAAGACTTCCTAGCGACCAGAAGTATTAAGAGATATTTTTGTTTTTCTTACTTTTGAATATCCCCTCCAAGGATATTCTTACAGCTGAAATAATAGCAAAAAAGATTATATTGATTAGACCGATAATAATATTTTGTTTTTCTTCAAACAACTGTTCAAAAGCATCTTCATCCATTTCTAAAGTTATTTTTTGCAAATCATTATTCAACAGTTTTTGACTTATGTCTTTCGCAGGAGCGAGCCAATTCTCTTTTACTCCAAACAAAAAAGCAAACGGCAATATTTCTTTATATACTGATGGTTCTTCTCTCAAAAAGTACTCGATACGATCTTTTTCAGCAGTGATTACAAATTCCTTAAAGCCCAACAATTCATTTTTTTTCTTCATTCCACAAATTGTTTTTTTCGCCATTAATCTGCCAAATATGCCTATTACAAGGCCAGAAATAACCATCCCTACAACCAAACTTAATGGAAGATAGAATGGTTCATAATGACGACTATAGTTATCAATATCAAATTGGCTTAAGAAACTGACAATATTAATTCCAATTCCAAACATCACAAAAAAATAGCCAAATAAATAATATGCTTTGCGCATATTATCAGGAGAAACTTTATAAAAGCCATTCTCAACAAGATTGTTATAAATAAGGGTTTTTATTTTCTTAGTCTTAATTTTTGTTATATCAGAATCAAGCCCAACTGATTTTGTAGTCTTTGGAAATAACAAATGAAGAATAGCTTGCTGAATCAGGAACAAATTAGTAACTTCTTGGCTTGCCAATCCTTTCAATAAGACAATATTATCATCTTTAAAATCAATGATTCTTTTGAAATATAGATCATATAGCTCATAAGAAAGATCTTTAGTTTGCAGAATATCATCCATTAAAACTCCTGCTTCAACAACACTTAAATCCTTAGGAGGTTCATAATGAGGGAAAATGCTTTCAACAAACCATGGATCTCTGCCTTTAAATACCCAAAGAATAGTACATAATATTATACAAATTGAT
>CAIOIA010000134.1 GCA_903858295.1 uncultured Candidatus Peregrinibacteria bacterium
TCAACTGGAAATTGCCAGGACGGAATTGAATCAGGTGAACGCAGCGGATCTCCCTGCGAAATATCGCGAAGACCTTCCGTCGGTCACTGAGAAAATAAATAATCTAACTGGATTTCTAGAGAAGCTCAGCGATCATTTCCCTGCAATTCTCAGCCTGCTCGGTGATCGTTATCCAAATCGCTATCTAATTCTTTTCCAGAATGACACGGACGCGCGACCCACAGGAGGTTTCATCGGTTCACTGATGATTCTGGATATAAACGATGGCTACATCACGAAAACCGATTTCCATGATGTATATCAGTACGACGGCCAGCTCCATGAAGACATTCAGGCTCCGGAGGACATCGCTTCTATCACAGATAACTGGCGCCTACGTGACAGTAATTATTCTCCAGACTTCAGCGTCTCCGCCGAGAAAGCAGCCTGGTTCCTGCAGAAATCCAGAGGCCCTTCGGTAGACACAGTGATAGCCATCAATCAGAGCATGATAGCAGACCTCCTGGCTCAGCTCGGGCCGATCAGAGTCGATCCACTGAAGGCCGAATTGAACGCCGAAAATTTCCAATTCATGCTTAGCTACCTCATCGAATCCAAATATTTCGGTGCAGATAATCCGAAGAAAATTCTCGAAAAAGTCATCACTGCTTTTCAATCCAAACTTCTCAAATTGACGGATTTCCAGGGTTTCCTCGGCACATTAATGAAGGAAATCAAAAATCAGAAAATCATGTTCTACTCGCGTGACGCGGAAGTTCAGAAATTTTTCGAGTATCTCGGGCTCACTCCGCATCAGAATTCGATCACAGATCACGAAGATTATCTTCAAGTCGTAGCTACCTCGGTAGGCGGTAATAAGAGCGATCTCTACATAACGGAAAATCTCGACCACCAGACTTATATCGACAGCGATGGTTCTGTTCACGATGAATTAACCATCACTCGCCGCCACAATTGGACGGGAGCAGAGCTGCTCAGATGGGAAAATCTCCTCAAGGAATTTGGCTTCGATGGCATGAATGAAGGACTGAAGGACTTAGAAGGCAGAGGCGTAAACAAAGCCTCAATCAAGGTCTATCTGCCGCTCGGCACTACGCTAGAGAACACAGTGGGAATAGAGGAATCCTTTGTAGTCACTCGCAGCGACCCTGAGCTCGGGAAAACGTATTTCCTATTGCCGCTGGAAGTAGCTCCGGGAGAAGAGTCGAAGATTACTTTGCGTTACAAATTACCTTTCCAGCTTTCTCTCCTGCCGGCTGATATTTACCGCTTTTCCGCACAGTCTCAGCCAGGTCTGGTGCCTACTCAGCTGCGCCAAGAGATACATATCGCACCGGGTCTCACTCAGCTCAAGTCTGCGACGGATTCCAATCTCCTGCCTGCCACAATGCTACAGGAAAATATTTTCCAGGGCCCTCTGATAAATCATTTCAATTATTCATCGGTAATTACTAATTAACTTTTGAAATTCATGACCAGCGGCGTCCCAACACATCGAGAAACACCAACTGCATCAGATATCATTATAGGACAAGACCCTAGAGATATTATCTCAGTCGCACAGGAGCCAGAACTTACTGAAGGCATTGTTCTGACTCATCAGAATGTTTTACAGGAATTACAGGAACTTTCGCCGGAGCAGACAGTCCTTATACTGAAGACTCTTCAATCGCGTTTCGAAGATCCGTTAAATCTCAAACGACACAAAGATATTCCTTGGGGAGATGTACTCGCGAAGCTAGAGAGAAATTCTCAGAAACTCTGGTCACTACTTCAGATGGAGAAGGACAGGCATGAGCCGGATGTGATAGCTTTCGACGAAGCTACAGGTCAATACGAATTCTTCAGCTGTTCGCCGGAAGTTCCGGAGCAGTCATGCAATTTCATCTATGCCGACGCACAGGATCGGGCGGCAAGTATGGGAGTCGAAATTCCCGATCTGGATAGTTACCCAGCCAAGCTTCGCCAGTCCGGAGTGCAGGATTGTGAGACATGGGGCTGGGTCGGAGTTCAGGAAAACAGAAGAAGAAACGGCAAAGTCCCAATCAGCGGTTATCATGGCAAAAAAATCAAAACTTTCTGGATCAAGCCCACCAGCCGATTTCCTATACTAGGCTTCCGCGCTACGCTAAAGGTGTGACGAATTTTAGCAATTCACATCCCGGAACTTCTCATTCTCGGCGAAGCCGGTATATTTACGGCCGAAGCGGCTCCATAATTCAGAGGCTTCAAGCACAATCATTGTCGGTCTTCCATGTGGGCAGGTCGAGCGACCATGCTCTGTCTTCTCCAATTGTTCTATCAACGCAGACATCTCCTGATGGCTCAGAGGGTCACCGAATTTCACTGCCGACCGACAGGCCATGTAGGTAATAATCTTCTCTTTACGGGCAGAAAAATCACCTTTAAACCCGGTCAACATATTCACTCCACCACGCAAATCATCCAGCAGCCCCAATAATAATTTTTCCAAATTGTTTTTCACCAGGAAAGACGGCACGGAATTTATCGCGAAAGTCGTCCCACCGAAATATTCAATCTCCATTCCCATCGCTTCGAACACATCTTTATTGGCGTTTAAGACGGCGATATCAGTCTGCGATAACTCCACATTTACAGGCATCAGTAGGGGCTGGATAGCTTTCTCATCACTGGCTTCCTCAGACATCAGTTTATTATATCGGATGCGCTCATGGGCTGCGTGTTGGTCGATGATTATCAGGTCTGCGCCTCTCTGACAGAGTATGAAAGAATTATTTAATTGTGCGAGAGGTAGTAGGGGAAGTGACTCCACTTCAGAATTAATCTTTTCAGAAGTCTCAGGATTTACTGCGGAAGTTTCTTCTGAATAATTGGACTGATAGAGATTTAGTTTTGGTTGTTCGGAAGTGTGAGAAATTTCGTCAAATCCTACAGTTACGGGCGTGCTCACTGGTCTGTCCATGACAGTCGCTTCCTGTCTAGCCGAAGCCGTTTCTGTCGACATGGACAGGGATTGTCTAAGTCCGTCTTCTCGTCTCTCCTGATTATAATTAAGATTCGCACTATCAGATATTTTCGGCGTCAATACATTGCTTTGCAGAGCTTTCGAGCAGGCGGCCAGAAGTACACGATATATTTCTCTCTCATCTTTAAATTTCACTTCTGTCTTCCGAGGGTGACAGTTGATGTCTACCATTGTCGGCTCGAGTTCGAATTTGATTACGAAAGCCGGATGTCTTTCTTTGGGGATCAGCGAATGATAGGCCTGTTTTACAGCATAACTCAGGACATATGACGATATCGGTCTATTGTTGACGAAGAAATACTGCATACTTTTGTTTGAGCGACTCAGGGATGGTTTGCCTATATATCCTGTCATTTTCAAATTCACTCCACCGTAGAAAATCTCAATCAAATCTTCACTGATATTCTTCCCGAGCACACCTCGAATTCTCACCATCTCATCCGCAGCAGCAGGTAAATCAAATGCCACGCGCAGGCCTTCTTCTCCGCTTGTGACAAGCCTAAAAGCTACTGATGGAAATGCCAAGGCAGCATTTAATACAGTATCCACTACATTCTGATATTCAGTCTGCTCTGATTTCAGAAATTTCAGTCGCGCTGGAGTATTGAAGAATAAATCTCTGAGTTCTATCTCGGTTCCTTCCGGCAAGCCGACAATCCTCACTGCTGATACATGACCTCCAGAAGCCACTATCTCAGTGCCGCTTTCTTCTCCACGCGCACGCGTCCTCAGTACCAGATTGGTCACCGACGCTATAGATGCCATAGCCTCGCCACGAAATCCCATAGATCTCACAGCCTGCAAATCTTCCAGTGAAGCTATCTTCGAAGTGGCATGTCTCTCCAGGCAGAGAAGTGCATCTTCTCTATTCATGCCACATCCATTATCAGTAATCTTGATCAGCTGTATGCCGCCTCCCGCCACTTCCACAGTGATGCGGGTGGCATCTGCATCTAGAGAATTTTCAATCAATTCTTTCACGACAGACGCAGGCCTCTCCACCACTTCACCTGCGGCGATTTGGTTTATAAGCTGATCGGAAAGTAATTTGATTTTACTCATAATAATTTTTTCAAATCATTCAATTTATTCAGCGCTTCCAGTGGTGTCATGGTGTTCGCATCCAATGCTCGTAGCGCATCCAGAGCAGGGGAATATGGCTCTCGTACGACCTCCAGGCGTTGATGTGATCTGTCTCCGACTTCCACTTCAAACCCGAAACTTTCCTGGCCTGTGCCGATGCTCTCTTTCTCCAGATCCACTAGAATTTCTTTCGCGCGTGCTATCACTTCATCTGGTAATCCGGCTAGTCTTGCGACTTCTATACCATAACTTTTGTCCACTCCGCCTCGTCCTATTTTATAGAGGAAGACCACGGAGTCACCATCTTTTTCGAGAACTTTCACACTAAAATTCGCTGCCTTAGGCAAACTGTCGGCCAATTTGATAAGCTCGTGATAATGGCTTGCGAAAAGCGTCTTCGCCTTCACGGTATTATGCAGATATTCCATAATTCCCCAGGCAATGCTCACGCCATCGAAAGTCGAAGTCCCTCGCCCTATCTCATCCAGAATCACCAGACTACGCGCGGTAGCTTGTCTCAGAATCAGAGCGGTCTCCTCCATCTCCAGCCAGAAAGTGCTTTGCCCTTTCACCAGATTGTCCGAAGCTCCGACTCGAGTAAATATTCTATCTACCAGAGGAATCACAGCAGATGCGGCAGGCACATACATACCCAGATGAGCCATCAGTACTATGAGCGCAGTCTGTCGGAGGAAAGTCGATTTACCGCCCATATTCGGTCCCGTAATCAGAATCATTCTCTCGTTTTCTGTCAGAAAAGTATCATTCGGCACAAATAAATCCTGTGGATTCAGCTTCTCAATCACTGGATGTCGACCCTTCTCTATTCGCAAATCACTGATAGCAATTCCATCGTCGTCATTTCCCGCGGCCAGGTCAGTCCCGACCACCAGCGGCCGCACATAGTTATTCTCCCAGCTCACCAGAGCGAAATCCATCATGACATCCAGATACGCTATAGCGGCCGCCCCTTTCTTGATCTCCACCGTGGCCTCTAATACCAGGGCCCTCAAATTCTCGAAAATCCCGGCCTCGATTTCCACAATTTTCTCTTCAGCTCCCAGCACCTTCTCTTCATATTCTTTCAGCTCTGGAGTCGAGAATCTTTCCGCGTTAGCCAAAGTCTGCTTGCGCGTATAATCCGCTGGTGCTTGCGACAAGTTGGCATTGCTAATCTCTATATAATATCCGAAAACTTTGTTGAATTTCACCTTCAGGGAATTTATGCCGGTTCTAGCTATCTCTCTCGTCTGTAAAGCCTGTATGAAGCTCTTACCATCACGACTAAGACTCTTATATTGATCGAGTTCGGCATTATATCCATCGGCAATCATGCCTCCATCGCGCGTCAGGTGAGGCGGCGCTTCCACCAGCGCAGCATCAAGTCCCAGCATCAATTCCGGCAGCAAATTGATTCTCATTCCTATCATCTCCCAGACAATCCCACCCTCTCTTTCGAGCATTCTTCGCACATCCGCAATCGCTTTATAAGAATTCACCAGCGCCCGCAAATCGCGTGCATTCCCGCTTCCTAGAGTGAGTCTTCCAAGCATTCTCTCGACATCCATCACGCCTTTCAGTGCGCCACGCAGATCCAGAAGTACATTCTGCTTCTTCAGCAGAAATTCGATAATCGCGTGTCTCTCTTCTATCGCACTTAATTCCGCAAGTGGCTCCACTAATACCCTTTTTAGCAGTCTACCCCCTGCATTTGTAACTGTCTTATCCAGTACTCCCAGCAGAGAACCCTCTACTTTCTTCTCACGCGCGTTCTCTAGAATTTCCAGATTCCTTATTGTCGATTCATCCAGATTCATGATAGCGCTCTTGCTCAGTACACGCACTTCTTTCAGATGCGCCAGTGCGGCTCCTTCACCGACTTTCGTCTTCTGCGTGTTCTCCAGGAATCCGATGATAAGGCCCAGAGCTTTTAGTCCTTCATTGTCCAAATTCATGTCCCGAAGTGCGTCCCCTCCGAAATGCGCTTCCAGCTTATTTCCGAAATCATCGGAGAGTTTTTCTTCATGCCAATAAATTCCTGGGAAGTGCTTCTGGAGTACATTTCGTATAGGTGTATCAGCGCCATCATATATAATTTCTCTTGGCTTATATTTCTGTATTTCTCCAAGCATTTCTTCGTCGTTTTTCAGATTCAGCATGGTGATCTCGCCTGTACTTAGCTCAGTAAGTACCATGCTTATTCCGCAAATAGCTGCGAGATAGTTGGAAGTTTTCTCATCCAGCACATTTTCATCGAGAGTAGTTCCGGGCGTAATAATTCTGACAACTTCTCGCGTCACTATGCCCGGCAATTTGGGGTCGCTGGTCTGCTCGCAGACAGCCACTTTCCGGCCTGCTCTTGTCAATTTTGCTATATATCCAGTCGACGAATGGAAAGGAATTCCACACATGGGAATTTTCTCATCTCCTTTGCTGCGTGCGGTGAGGACAATTCCCAGAATCTCCGCAGCTTCTAGAGCATCTTTATCAAACATCTCATAGAAATCCCCCAAACGGAAAAAAAGTATGCAATCCGGCACACTTGCTTTGATTTCGAGATACTGTTTCATCATCGGTGTCATGCCCTTGTCGCTAGATGGATTACCAGAAGATAGATCGGCAGCATCATAGCCAATCCTCACAGAAATTCCCAGCGATTTTTCGGATTTTTGTCTGTGAAAAAGTAGACAAAGCATTTAGCAAATTCTGAAGGGAAATTCCGAAAAGCCTGCAATGGCTGAGCAGGCTTCCCGGAACAAAGAATCTATCGAATATATATACAAATCCCCCCACGGGACACACTGCCACGAAACTCACACCCAAGACCTGGTCAGATTCAGGCTTTTGACAGCCAATTCCAGCTTCTGAATGCGGTAATTCCTTTCCAGTTTTTCCATCAAAATGCGAGATTTCTCAAGTCCTTTCTTGAAGCTATTGCTGTGAACTCTGATAACTAATTCTTTCTGTCTGTCAGAAGTCAGTGAGTTGATGAATTTTTTTAATTGAGTTTGTGTCATGTTGGTAGAAGTTATGAGTTATGTGTTGTCTCGGTCTGTATACTAAGCAATCTTGGTAATCCTTCTCTGAAAGGGATTACTCTGATATTTGGCAAGTGATCTGCGAGCCAAAGTCATGCTCTTTACTTTGATAGTTCTCGGCATAGGCATGCGGTCAAATAGTCGTACTGAAGGGCTTTTGGTGATTGTGATTCTAAACATAGTTTTGATTGTTAATATATATTTTTTAGTACAATTAATAAGCCTGTTCGATACCAGTTTTCGGCCTGCCACAATGTCCTACCGGGGCTTATCTTTTATAATATCTGAACAGTCCCGTCACCACTCCCTGTATGCATAAATTATTCTCCGGATAGATATCGTCGTATGCTGGATTTTCTGCTTTCAGGTATATCTGGCCATCTCTTTCCATGTAAGTCTTCACTGTGCTCTGATTATCTACCAGGGCTACTACTATATCGCCAACCCTTGGCTTCAGATCCGAGCAGACTATTACAAGATCGTCTTCATTTATTCCGGCATTGATCATGCTGTTTCCAGTAACTTTCAGAAGAAATGACTGCTTCCCTCCAAGTACGAAATCTTCGCCGACCGACATCCATTTCTCTATATGTTCTTCGCTGGCGACAGGGTTTCCTGCGGGTATAGTGCCAAGCAAAGGCAATTTCAATTCATTGCGGTCCAGCTTTTCTTTTACATTGGATAATAGCTTGATCCCTCGATGCTGTCCGTCTTTCTCTATTCTTCCCTTTTCTTCCAAGGCTTTCAGATGTTTCAGAATGCTATTGTCGGAGCTGACACCAAAATGTTCACGCATTTCTCTGAGAGTAGGGGAGCCACCATTCTCCAATTGATATTGCTCAATGAAGAGTAATAATGCTTCCTGTTTTTCTGTGAGAATTGTTTCCATAAATTCATTTGTGAATCAACTTACGATCCAAGTATAGGTGAGTTATTACTCACCGTCAAGACTATTGTATCAAAAAGTCTAAATATCGCTGTATGAAGGGCGGAAAATCGGTCTAATATTTCTCGAAATGCTCTTTACTCACCATCATGCTCACTATGTTGAAAGGAAAATTTCGACTGAAGAAATTATAACGTTCTACGATTTTATTATAGAAATTATTTTGTACATTTACTCGTCGATTTATCTCTTTCAAATCTTTGTTTAATGCTGAAATAATTACATCTTTCTTTATCTCCGGATTTCCGCCGGCTGACTCCACCAGTCCATCAAAAAGTTTCCAGATTTGTTCTTCCAGATTCCTTTTGTCCTTGCCTAGAACTCTGCATTTCATGGACTCCGCTCTAAGTTTTATCAATTCGTCGAAGCTCGCACGAGCGAAATATTTGGACAAAGATTCTGTGTATAGAGGAAGCAAATCACCCCTCTGTGTCACATCGAAAGCTAATTGGCCCGAAGCAGTCTCAATCTCGCGCCTAAGACTTTTTAGATAATATGCCAGGTAAAATCCGGCTGCCACGAGCAGAATAATCAGTGCTATCAGTAGATTTGACCAGGCATTTCCAATCATATTTATGACAATAATTGATAATAGATTCTAGCAGTCTGCTTGGCTGAAGTCGCCCAAGAGAAGCGTTTACCTTTACTGCTGGTGGCAAAACATTCAGCCTTGTCTCTGAGCGAATTATACGCTTTTCTGTCTTTCAGCAAAGATACAATTTTCTCTCCCAATTCTGAGTCACGCTTGTCCAGATCCAGATAAAAAGCTGATTCTCCAGCAACTTCCCTATGTACCTTAAGATCGCTCACTATAGGAGGACAATGCGTACTTATAGCCTCAAGCAAAGGTAAATTAAACCCCTCCGCCGTAGTCAGAGAGATGAAGGCCTCTGCATGGCTATAAAGCACCTGCAAATCCGCATTATCTAGAAAGCCTGTTTTCACTATCCTGCCATCGGCGCCCGCCACCATCGCCTCCGCAAACAAATTGTTTCCCAGCACGCGGGCGCCTCCAAGTACCAGCCGATGTCCGCATACAGGAGCCACATACTGCTCGAATACATTTACAAGTCGCTGCACATTTTTACGCCTATCATATCCGCCCATATAGAACAGATATTTACCTTTCTCCAGCCCGAAACGTCTGAGCACGGCTTCGTCATCGCGCGGCCCTGAGAATTCACATGCGTTGTGCACCACATCGATTCGCCCTGCATCAAACCCACCCATCGCAAGTATCTCATCTCGCGACCACTGCGATACTGATAGCAGCCGATTAGCCTTTCTGGCAGCCGTAAGAGTCCTGTCATTATATAGCCTGCTCAGCCTGCTTCTATCTCGATATTCCGGCATAGTCCACGGAAAAGTATCATGCACAGTCATCACCACAGGGATATCGCCTGCTCCGAAAAGGCTTGGATAAGGCGAATGGACAAGGTCTACTCCCAGCTCTCGCCACGCCCTGCCCAGGACTCCCAACTCCCACATGCTTTTCGCCAGGCCACTATTTATGGCTTTCCATAAGCGATTTTCCGGCCTCACTATCACTCGCACAGACGGTCCCAGAGCTCTCAGTACAGCATCAGGAGGAGCTTCCGGAGTCACCATAAACACCTCGAAATCCTCATTCTGCCGCGCAAGATTCGCAAAAAGATTGATGGTATATCTACCAATTCCTGTAAAAGGTTTGGTGAGGAAGCGGCCATTTACGCCAATTTTCAGCTTATTTGGACTTTTCATTTTTGTAGCTGATAATAATTTCCGCAATTTTGATGGCAGCCTCAGGAGGCTTTCTTCTGGCTTTCTCAGTAGTAGACTTACTAAACAAACTGCGTATTACTTCCATAATATTTCCATGAAAATCAGTCTCATCCAGCACTACAGCGGTATTCTCCAGGGCAAATATTTCCGCATTTCTGATCTGATCTCCTCGGCTTCCTATCACCAAAGGAATCAGCACCGCAGGCAATCCGAGATAAGCGATTTCCGCCAGAGAATTTGCTCCTGATCGACTGATGACGAGGTCAGTAATAGCATAAATATCTTTAAGTTCTGCCCCCAGAAATTCCACAGAGAAATATCCATCAAGACCTGCAATATTCGCCTTCACCTTGCCCTTCCCACAAATATGGATAATCTGAAATTCCTTCAGTAATTCCGCCAGATTCTTCTCTATTAAATCGTTGATGTATTGAGCTCCCTGGCTCCCTCCCATCACAAGAATCACGGGTTTGCCTGGCGAAAGTCTGCTAAGTTTCCAGCCTTTTTCCGCTACTCCATGAGCTAATTCGGCGCGCACAGGATTGCCGGTAAGCACGATGCGCCCATCATTCGCACCCCATTCGCGCCGGCTTTCTTCATAAGAAATACAAATAACTTTTGCAAATTTTGCCGCTATCTTCGTAGCCAGTCCAGGCTGAGCATCCGATTCATGTACAATCACAGGTACACCGAGTATTCCGCCAGCTAGAGCCACAGGCAGGCTCACATATCCTCCTTTACTGAATATAACGTCAGCCCGAAACTCACGAATTATCCAGATGCTTTGCATAATTCCTGCCAGAGTCCTGAACCCATCGAGAATATTTTCCAGACTGAAATATCTGCGAAGTTTCCCGCAGGAGATTCCACGAAATTTCCAACCGAGCGCTGGTATCATATCAGCCTCCATCCCTCGACGCGAGCCTATATATAGCACATCAGTCTCGGCTCCAGGTAGCTTCTTCAGGGCATCCAGTACAGCAATATTAGGAATAATATGTCCGCCCGTTCCCCCGCCCGCTACTATGATTTTCATAGTTGGAATGTTTAGATAATTGTAACAATATGCCGGTGGCGACCAGCACCGACAGCATGGAAGAACCACCATAACTGACAAAAGGTAATGTGATGCCTGTCACAGGCATAAGCGCGGTATTTACTGCGATATTTATGAAAGCCTGAAATACAATCCATGCTGTGAGTCCTATCGAAGTCAGCTGTACGAAGCGATTTTCAGCTCCTCTCGCGATAAGCATCCCACGCCAGGCTATAGTAGTATAAGCCAGCACAAGCAGAGCAATTCGCCAGAACCCCAATTCTTCAGCAGAAGCCGCAAATATGAAATCATCAGTTGCCTGCGGCAGCCAATAAGATTTCTGCACTCCCTGCGTCAAACCCTTCCCCCAGAATCCACCGCTACCTATAGCGATTTTCGACTGTTCCGTCTGCCAGCAATAATCTTCTTTACAGCTCACATCGCTCTGTACGAAAGCCGAGAATCTGTCACGCAGATGAGATATATTTGCTAGCAATACGACGCTGGCCATCATCACGAACAGTAGTCCCAGAGCCAAATGCCGAACCCTCGCCCCACCCACGAAATATATGGAAGTTGCGATCAGAGCCAGCACCAGCGTCCCACCCAGATCCGGCTGCAATATCACAGGTAGTATCAAAGTACCAAGTATCACAGCGAAGGGCAGAAACCCGCTCTGAAACGACTTTATAGCCTCTTTCTTCTTATCCATCCAGCTGGCCAGATAGAATATCAGGAAGAGCTTCGCGAATTCAGTCGGCTGGAAGGATGTGTTGAAAACCACTAACCATGATTTGGCAAAAGTCGTGTATTTGGAGCCGAGAAATAGTACTACAAATAGCATGACAAGTATTCCGACGAACCAGTAACCGGCAGTTTTCTTCCAGAATTGATAAGGCACTTTGGCCATAAGAATCATCATTACGAAGCCAATTGCAAGCCTGATCAGATGATTTCGAAATAGTAGATAGCAGTCCACACCCTGATCTCCGCAATTCGGATAAAGCACATTTGGAGCGGATAATTGTATGGATTTCGGCACTCCGATGCTGGTAATCATCACTAGTCCAAATATCATAAGACAGATTACGACAAACATGAGGATCCCATCAGCTCTCTTACGATTGCTTCTGGTGCTTTCTCCACGTAAGGCAGGAACCCTTCTAGCTCGTTTTTTGCCAAACCAGTTAAACATCTACAAATATTAGTACTAAGCCCGGGAATACTAACAAAGCGGTATACTCAAATCAAGAATTTTGCCTTGCGAAAAGCGTTTTGAATAACTTGAAAACAGCCGATGATCTGCTAACATAGAATCATGGAAAATCCGACAAGTATATCTGCGTCAGCCAGTCCTTCACAACGCGCGAAGGGGCTTTTCTGGTGTATTATTTTGGTTTCTCTGGATTATGTGACCAAAGCCCTGGCTATGGTACTCCTGTCTACACCATATCAGATCAATTCATGGTTCCGCTTCCAGCTCGAGAAGAACACTGGAATTGCCTTCAGCATAGCCATCCCTCAACTACTTCTTATTCCTCTGAATATATTGATTTTCACATTATTACTCGTGTTCCTGATACGCAAGACTGATACCACTAAGCCTCTAACTCTCTATATCATCACTTTATTGACTGCTGGTGCTTTCGGGAATCTGCTTGACCGTCTGAATCAGGGGTATGTGACAGACTTCATATCAGTATGGAATTTCCCGGTTTTCAACCTCGCTGACGCCTATATCACAGTATCCGTCTTTCTTCTTTTGCTGTTTTATGA
>CAIOIA010000135.1 GCA_903858295.1 uncultured Candidatus Peregrinibacteria bacterium
CGATCAACTGAAGGTGCTTCTGGAAAAACATAAAGATGAGTCTGTAATCATATATTGTGCTTCTAGGAAGACCACTGAGGATTTGACGGAAGAGCTGCGTAGGGCCAAGTACAGCGCTGCTCCGTATCATGCCGGTCTGAGTCAGGCTGTCAGAACACAGACACAGGAGAAATTCATACGCGATGAGATACATGTTATCGTGGCGACAATAGCTTTCGGTATGGGTATAGATAAGCCTGATGTGCGACTTGTGGCGCATTATGATTTGCCGAAGAGCCTGGAAGGATATTATCAGGAGACCGGACGTGCAGGGAGAGATGGTCTGGCCAGTGAGTGCGTACTTTTCTACTCTTATGGTGACAAACTGAAACAGGATTATTTCATAAGGAAAATTTCTTCAGAGGCAGAGCAGATAATGGCTGAGCAGAAGCTGGATCAGGTGATAGATTTCTGTGAATTACAGTCATGCAGGAGGGCTTATCTGCTCAGATATTTCGGGGAGAAATGGGAGGCCAAGGTTTGCGGTAATTGTGATAGTTGCACTACTCCGAGAGAATTGTGTGAGGCTACGGAAATCAGTAATAAGATATTATCTGCTGTTATCCGTACTGGTGAGAGGTTTGGGATAAATCATGTGACTGATGTGTTGCTTGGCAAAGCCACCCCGAAAGTGAAGAGTATCAGCCATGATAAATTATCTGTTTTCGGGATAGTGAAAGATTTCGGGAAAGAGGAGATAAGGCATTTCTTCGTGGCTCTATTATCCCGAGATCTGCTGATGAAGAATACAGGGAAATATCCGACTTTCGCAGTAACTGACGCTGGGCGGGATTTCCTGAAATATCGCGAAAAAATTTCTTTGGCGAAGCCGATGGTGGTACCGAAGACCGCTGTCCGCAAGAAGATAGGAGATCTTGCTTTCGATGCTGATATGTTCAAGGAGTTGCAGATACTTAGGAAGGAGCTGGCCAATCAGAAGAATGTGCCTCCTTTCGTCATATTCAGCGATGTGTCTCTACGTGAGATGTCTCACTACTTCCCTCAATCTCTGGAAAGTTTTCAGCGAATTACCGGGGTGGGTGCTATGAAGCTGACGCAGTATGGAGATCAATTTCTGAAAATTATCGGGAATTATGCTCGAGAGAGACGTATTAAAGAGATTATTATTCCGATACGACAGAAAGATCTCAGGCAATATGAGAAATCTTCCTTTAGTCGCAGAGCATAAAGCTGTTTCCAATGATGGTGAAAAATGATATAATGGTTTGAATTGATAAATTCTTACCATGCCACAGAATTTGGACATCATACAGGAAGCCAGCATCAGTCTGCTGATAGACAGTTATGACGCGATTTTCTCGGATTTCGACCCTAGACCTCTGACTAAACGCACCATCTCTGATGATTTCCTGACTGAGGCTCAGAAAGTCGTGAGAGATAGCAAAGAAGGGGTTTTCGAATTGCGGTTCCTCATCCCCAAACATCTTCATAATCCGCACGATGAGCAGATAGTGAAGGAGAGATTACATCATCATTTCCACTTCAATGAACAGGCTTTGGTACGAGCAAATCATGGAGTGATAGTGCGAGGTGTATTGCTCGCTATACTGGGCTTTATCATCATGTTTGCTGTCTCCTTCGGTGGGGTCTATGAGCGTGGACAAATCTGGTATGAATTGTTGCGAGTGGTGGGTGAGCCGGCCGGCTGGTTTCTCGCCTGGTATGGACTTGATCAGATTTTCTATTTTGCCAATGAGAAAAGCAGTGAACTGAATTTCTATAGGAAAATGGCGAAAGCGGTGCTGGTATTCGATACCTATTAGTTTTGCAGAGATTTGTATTTATAGTATTCCACAGGAGCGAAGTCATCTGTCAGAAGCATGGCTGGATCCTCCAATTTCGACAATGTCGAGTCCGGGACTATCTGCTTCAGCATGCCCTGTAACTCCTGGTCATATGTAGTGCTATCAGCGGAATCTGAGAGTTGGTCCTGACCCTTCACAGCCACTAAAATAATATTTTGCAGGCTGAATTTGGAGACTTTTGAGTGTACTGTATATAGATGTACATGGTCGAAAACTTTCTTGAAAGTCGTATATTCCGCTTTCGTGAAGTCAGCCTTTGGCCCTTCGAAAGCACCTATCAGATTCAGGACAGCCACGCCATTGTCATTCAGTATGGATTTCATCTTTTCAGCTGCCTCCTGAGTGGTCAGTTGGAAAGGGACTGCTGATGAGGAATTGAATGCGTCTCCGTAAATTACATCGTATTTATTGGTAGTCTCATTCAGATATGTCCGCCCGTCTTCATGATAAATCCCCAGGCGATTGTCCAGCTTCAGATGAAAATATTTTTTGGCGATTTCTGTCATGCCCGGATCTATCTCTACCACGTCGATCAGCGCTTTTGCATAATTTGCCAGGAAATATTTGGGGAAAGAATAAGCGCAGCCTCCTATCATAAGGGCCTTCTGGAAGCCTGGTGCGAAGTATTCCGCCAGACGATAAAACTTCGTATAACCGAAGACCAGCTTCAGAGGATCGTCGAGATACATAGCTGACTGAGTGTCGTATGGGTCGAGGAAAAGTCCCAGAGCCGTCTTGCCAGTCGCATAATCCCGGAAATTATAGAGCCAGACTGTGTTGTATTTGGTGTCTATGGATAGAGGATCTGTTTTTGTCATCGCTGCGACTTTGGTCGCGTTTATATAAATCAATATTAGAATTGCTATGGCTAGAAATATTTTCAGGAGTAAATTCTTATGAAGTGCGACTATCAGAGAGATCACGAGTAATACGATGATTAAGATATTTACCAGTAGACCGGAGCCGAAGTAGGGGATTAGCAGAAATCCTGCCAGGAAAGTGCCGAATATGCTACCTAGAGTCGATAAAGCGTAGAGTGAGCCCACTGTACTAGCCGAGTGCTTGAGTCCCGATAATTGGATTTTGACTGAATATGGGGTGATCATAGCCAGGCAGAAGCTGGGTAACGCAAATAGCAATGTGGCAGCCAGGACGGAGCGTATTTCTATGCCCCATTTGGCTGCTCCGATGAGATTTAGGACTGTCGGTTGTATCAGTACCGTGAGACATAGCGATAAGGCAGACCAGAGAATTATCGAGGAAAGCGACTCCAGGTTTGCTTTACGGTCAGCCAATTTTCCGCCTACTGCGTATCCCGCGCTCAGACTGGCCATGATGACCCCGATGATGCTGGTCCAGGTATAGAATGATGTCCCCAGATACGGCCCCAGTATTCTGGAAGCGAGGAGTTCGAATATCATTACGACCGCTCCGCAGACGAATACTGCGAAGTAAAGTTTACTGCTGTTTTGTTTTGTCATTTTTGTGTTGGTAATTTGTCCGGATTTTATCATCAATATGCCGATTCTGGGAGGAATCTGAGAGTGACAAAATGTCGGATTTCATGTATAATTGGAAGAATTGTATTTTTTGTGTAAGACCGATGTATTTGCCCCTAATCCTCAGACCAAATCGTGCTGCCATCAAGAAAATTTTGCTTTGCCTGCTGACTTTTTCGAGTTATTTCATAGCAATATCGGCCTATATCCATAGTCAGTCGCTGTTTCTGGAGAAAATTGGTTTGGAGAAATTACCTTTTGTAATGGTGGTTGGAGTTGTCCTTATTATTGTTTATTCGCTAATAAGTTCGACGATTGGTGCGAAGTTCTCTGCTCCGCTGAGGCTGGCCGTGTTCGTCATGCTTATGGCAGTCTGTTATCTTCTGATTTATTTTCTTCCGCATGATGATTTCCTGCAAATATTGCTGTTTTTCGTCGTTACGAATTTCTTATATGATGTAATGGACATTTCCATAGTCAATGTATCGTCCGTACTGGTGTCGCCTCTGGAATCGAAGAGCATGCTACCGCTTCTGAATGGATGCAATAGTCTCGGTGTAATCGCGGGATGCTTCTTCGCCATGGAAATCCAGGGTTTCAGTGAAAGTATCGGAATAGGCCTGATGCCTGGATTATCTCTACTGCTAGTGGTGCTACTCGCTGGAGCGATCGTGAAAATATTTCGAAAAGAATTAGCGTCGCACACAGAGTCAGTGGTGGCGGAAGGCGTCGGATATAGGCAACAGTTGAGTGAGACTTTTCGCTTTGTGTTCAATCAATCACGGCTTTTCAGGACGCTTGGGATAGTGGTTTTCCTTCTGGTCGTGATTCGTGTGTTTGCGGATTTCAAGTTCAAGACGAATATGAGTATGGGTTTCCAGGGGGAGGATTTTACTGATCTCTTCGGGAAAATATATATGCTTGAGAGTGCGTTGACTTTTATTATTGATTTCCTCCTTACCAAGTGGCTGCTTTTCAGATTTGGCGTGATCAGGATGATACTTATATATCCTCTCATGCTACTTCTGTCACTGCTGGCCCTGATGGCTTCCGGTTATCATGTGTCCTATGTGGTGATTTTTGCTTTGGTCGCCTCTGTGCCGTGGTATTCGATAGTATCTGTCGCAATTGCTCAGATATTCTCCATCGCTCCTAGAGAGAAAGCGCAGCAGATATATTTCTTCGTTGTCGGTATGCTTTCTTCATTGACCAAATTGGCTGCTTCTCTTTTTCTCCTCATCTATGCGGCGAATATCAGTCTGGAGCAGAATCTGAATAGCGGTTTGATAATATTATTTTCTATACTGATGCTGGTGGCCGTGCTGAAATTGTGGAAGGACTATCAGGCGGAATTGAAGATTGCTTTGTTCAGAGATAATGTGTTCCTGAGACATCAGGCAATTGAACTTTTGGCTGAAAAGACGCAGAAAAACGCTGGGGAAATATATCTAAGACGTTTATTGAATCTTCGAAATACAGATGAAGAGTCTAAGCTGAAGACCATCAATAGTCTCGGAGTTATCGGGAATTATCAGACTGTAAATGATTTTATAAAAGTATTGAAGGGCGGAAATCCTCAAGAAATGTTTGCGGCCCTGCAGGCTATTGGCACGATAGTGCGTAGCAGGAAGAATTTTGAGATTTATCCTATTACGAAGCATCTGCTTTTCAAGACATATAGAGAGATATTTATTTCCAATGTTCCTCATTATATCAAGCTGGAGATAATTTCTGCACTTAAGCATTTTAATCTGGAGGAAGTTATAGATTTCCTCGAGCGGAATCTGCAAAGCGACGATTCCCAGGTGAAGATAAATGTGATTGAAACTTTGGCGAGTTTCGATGATAGAGCTGTTATCCAGTATCTCGAGCCACTTCTGGGGCATGCTGATATCCGGGTAGTAGTGGCCGCTGTCGCCGCTCTCTGGAAGTTTGATGATATGAGGATTTATCTATTGCCCAAGCTTGTTATCGCTATGTCTGGAAAGACTACAGAGAATATGGAAAGTTCACTATTTCTGATTGGTGCTATACGGGCTTACTGGGAGAAGGATTATGTTGTTAGATTGTGTGAATCCGATGTGGCGCATATTCGTCGCAGTGCCTTCATCACTATGATTTATCTCGGAGAGAGGCAATATCTGGATAATTTGTTGAATGAATTTGTAGTATTGTCGCGAAAATTATTGGCTTCTTCCTCCGGACAGCATTCTGAAAATCATGAAGTGGAATTCATACTTTCGCAGTATCGGAAATTCGGTCCTGAGAATAAAGAGATGTTTATAGTGAAGATACAGCAGTTACCGACAGCTGATGTACAGGCTGTTTATGAATGTTTCCGGCGATCCAGATATGTGTTTACCAAGGAGCTTGATGATTTGACTTGCTGATGTATCGGGGTTTGATGTTATAATCGTGGTTGAATAAATTACTTAATGATCTATGAAAAGTATAAAAAATTTCAAAAAAATTCTGACAGCATTGTCACTTTGTCTGTTGGCGGGTTTGTTTGTCATTGTGAGCCAGATCACTTTCTTCAACGGAGGTGTGGCTGAGGCAAGAGCCTGGAGGAAAACAGTTAAACCAGTTGCTACCTCTACAACTACAACTACTACTGTCAGCCCTACTACTAATACTTCGCCTAATTTATTGTCTCCTCCTGTGGTGTCATCCAGCTTTTCATTGGATTTCTCTCAGAATGGTATTACCGGATGTCTGGCTGATAATACGGCTTTCGGATATCAAGTCCCGCTTTTCGATGTATGGGGTGGATATGGTTGCGTGAAGTTGGATAGTGTGAATTCCAACAATGTGCTTAGTGAAGCCCCTGCCGTAAGTACTAATGCCGGTCAAACTCATTCTTCACTTGTGACCGGTCCTGCATTCTCTGGTAACCTGACTTTCTCTGCTCAGATGAAGACTTTAGCTCAGCTTAGGACAGGCTCATTACCTAATCCTTGGGAAATGGGATGGTTGGTTTGGAATTATACTGATGCAAGTCATTTCTATTATTTCGTCCCGAAGACAAATGGCTGGGAGATAGGTAAGGAAGATCCGGCATATCCAGGTAATCAGCGCTTCCTGGCGACTGGCTCTACTCCTAAATTTGCTGTAGGTACTGCTTACAATGTCACTGTGCAGCAATCTGGAAATGTCATCAATGTGACTGTGAAAGATGTAAATGGAAATACTTTACTGACGACTTCGACTACTGATACCGTTGACTCCAGCAAGGTGAACTCAGCTAGTCCTTACACTTCAGGAAAAATCGGATTCTATACAGAAGATGCCGCTGTCCATTTCGACAATATCAATGTGACGCAATAATTGCTTAATTTTATTTGAACAATGCTAGATCCACATCTTAGACAGGTAGCGGAGGAGTGGGTAAAAGCGAGGATACTAGGGCGAAGAAAAGGTTTGCCTTATATACCTGCGTATATCCATTCTCTCAGAGTGGAGCAATTACTGAAGGATCATGGGCTGAGTGAGGAAGTCTGTCTGTCTGGGCTTCTTCACGACATCATTGAGGATAGTAAAACTACTGAGGTTGAATTGGCTGCGGAGGGGTTTCCTGAAAATGTGATACGGCTGATTAAGCTGTGCTCGCATGACAAGACTATTGTAAATCGCGATTTGCGCTGGATGCTGATGATTGTCGGACTTGTGCGAGCGGATAATCCTGCCGCTTGGTCTATCAAGATCGCTGATGTATTAGATAATTTGAAGGAATCACGTGCCATGAAGAAAGATAGAGCGGATTTCATGATTCATGTGAAAATTCCTGTCATACTGGAGGCATCACGTCATCTGGTAGGGGAGTCCAGTCTATGGCTGGAGCTTCAGAAAACAGTTTTAGATTTCAATAAATGATTTATCGATTGGTTGACTGATTTGGCTGAGTGTCAGCTTCGTTGTCGTGACATTGATTCAGATCCGGATTTCCTTCCTGGATTTTCAAAGCTTCGATAATCCACTCGGGTGGTATCGGTACTCCACGTCGAGACGCTTCTATCAGCGCTTTCGCGGCTTTTGCACGGTATACCTGAAGAGGAGTAGGGTTTGTTTTTGTCTCTGTATATTTACATAAGTATAAATATTCTTCAAAAGTCCGATTCTCCAGCTTGTATGCTTGCGGAAGGTGGGTGATCTCATCTCCGTTTACAATAGTAGAGCAGAATTTCTCTTGATCATATATTAGCCCTATAGTCCCTGCTAATGCTAATGCGCTCCCTAATGCTGCTCCAACTTGAATGCCTGTGAGGAATTTGATTTTCGGGATTGCCTGATTTTTTTCGTATTCTTGTCGTAATTCAGGTTCTTTTTCTTCTAATTCTTTCAATACTTTGGCGACATATCTGGCTGGGGGTCTCTCGGTCAAATCAGGTGATATCATCATGGATAATAGACTTTTGAGTCCTTTTGCAGCCCATCCAGAATAGGCTATTGCGTCGTATATCTCTTCATCTGGCCATTGTACAGTTCTGTCAAGAATTAACTCCAGAAAAGTGACCCCCAATGCGTATATGTCTCTCTCGTCATGTCTTCTGGGCGGATAATTCAACGCTCCTTTATATGTGTATCTACGAGTGCCATAATAGTTTTGGAAGCCTGATGCCGTCTTGATTCTCAGCAAGTCAAGGTCTGAATAATACGCTCTTACTCCGCCATCTTCCTGGATGTCGACCAGGATATTCTCCGGCTTTACATCATATGGACTGTATCCCTGTTCGTGAAGATGCGCTAATCCCTCCGCGACTTGTCTGATAATGGATATTTTCTGTAGCAGTTTTAATTTATTATTTCTGATGACATGATGTAAATTCGGCCCTTCAAATTTCGGTGCTACCTTCAGAAGATCCTCTTCATTGGCCGGTACCACGAATTCTCCCCATAGGCCTGGATGGTCAAATGAAAGCCCGTTATTTTCCCTCGGTAGATGCCTGCCGAACTCTTTTTTGAATTTCACGACCCAACCTTCATTTCCTGCCAGTGCAGTCCAATTATTTGGTCCTGGAAATGGTTCTGTCTGTATGATGATTCCGCCCATACCTTTTATATATTCTGCAATTGCTGCTCTGATTTCCCGTATTTTGTCTGGTTTGGTTGTTGTCTCTGCCGTGACTTCTTCCGGCAGATGAACGATAATTTTTGTGCGTTTTATCGCCTCTCGAAACTTGTGATTACCTAGAGTAGAACCGATAAGTTCAGGAGTCAGTTTCTCTTCCCCCTCGATAAGACTTCTGTGGGTCTGTAGAGTGATATATTCGAAATGTGGGCGTTCTATTTTTGCCATTTGTGAATTGAATTGTGGAGTGCAATTTATGTATATTTGTCGGGTTTGTCAAGGTTTTTTGAAATAACTGAATATTTCTATCTTTTCGTGGTTTAGAAGATGCTCGTATTGGTGCTCCCAGGCTTGATTATTAGTTTGTTTGCCCCACGATCACAGTATAGTTCTTACCATATTTTTGCGCGCACTTGGGGCAAGTGGTGTACCACATATATGTTTTCTTGATTCTCATGCCTTTGTGCGTGGCGTAATTCTCGAAATCTTTCATCCAGATGCCAGTATTTTTGAAGTCTCCTTCGTAAACTTTACTTATATATTTCCCGCTTAGAGTGGTGTTTTCTGCGTCTGGGACTGATTTATCTACTCCTACATATAAATCCATTCTCCATTTAGATATGTGTTCGGACAAGAAAAGCCATTCTGACATATCTGCCCCTGCCTTCGTAACTTTCTCTGTTATGTGTTTGACTACTGCGCCATAATTTATAGGCATATAAAACAAAGTATATACCCTGTCTTTGACAAACTTTTTGCCATCCCATTCGAAACTTTTTTCATCCCAGGCACTGGGTTCGAACCGCGGACAGCATACTTCGTTTAGTTTATTCATACTGGATTTGGTTACAAAATATTGTGTATCTGATATGGTACTCTTTCTTTATTAAGATTCAATCTCATCTGGTAAATGGGCGTATTGATGAGATTGGGGAACATTGATTAGTTGTTGCATTTTAGACTAATTTTTGATAATATTGTTCTGTAAGTATACAAATTTGTATCTTTATGGAATTAAAATGCAATTTATAGACTTTCAAAATAAGTTATCGGCCTACGCTGTTTTTTCTTTAAAGGATGTTTCCAAGGTGATTCCTGTATTTAATCGAATACAGTTAGATCGTTGGGAGAATAAGGGGTATTTGAAGAAGGTGAAGAGAGGTTTTTATTGTTTTAGTTCTCTAAATTTTACTCAAGATTTTCTTTTTTATACGGCAAATAAGATTTATGCGCCCTCGTATGTGTCCCTGGAGATGGCTTTAAAGCATTATGGATTTATTCCTGAAGAAATTTTTCAAATAACTTCGGTGAGTACCAAGAAAGCAACCAGTTTTGAGACTTCAGTAGGTAATTTCAGTTATAGACTCATTAAGACAAGTCTTTATTGGGGCTATCGATTGGTTGATTTTGGTCAACAGAAATTGCTTATAGCAGAGCCCGAAAAGGCGGTGTTGGATTATTTGTATGTAAATTCTAAGCTTAAGACTGCTGATGACTTCCTAGGAATGCGCATCAATGTTGATGAATTTAGAATGAGTATTAATCTCGATAAGTTTCAACAGTATTTAAAGGCTTTTGATAATTATCAGCTTTCTAAGCGTGCAAAAATATTTTTAACAACTATTCTTGCATGATAGCACTTGATCAGATTTTACAGGCTTATCCGGAAAATTTACGACCCTTCAGGGAAAGTATTTTGAAGGAGTATTTACAGTACAAGATTTTGAATAGTATTTTTAACAGCCAATATGCCTCGAAGTTGGCTTTTCTCGGTGGTACTGCGCTTCGTATTGTTTATGGAAGTACACGTTTTTCCGAAGATTTGGATTTTGATAATTTTGACCTAAGTGAGTCTGAATTTACGGAACTGAGTAAGATTATTCAAAAAGATCTCACACTTGAAGGGCTTGAAGTAGAGGTAAATACGGTTACCAGAAATGCTTATCGAATTAAGATTCGTATTCCGAAGTTGCTCTTTGATTCCGGACTTTCAGCTATGACAGAGCAGAGAATTTTGATTCAGGTCGATACAGTTCCACAGAATTTTGAGTATGTTACTGAAAAACCTTTACTGAATAAGTTCGACGTATTTACACAAATCAATGCAGTTCCAAAGGATTTGTTACTTGCTCAGAAGATTTTTGCATCTGTTAATCGCAAGCGTATCATGGGGCGAGATTTCTTTGATATTGTTTTTCTTCACGGGCTGGGTGCGCGACCGAATTTTGCTTATTTGAAGAAGAATATCGGAGTCTCTGATGAGGTCGAGTTGAAGAAGTACATGCTGGAAAAAACAGCATCACTGGATTTCGATAATTTGGCGCGTGATGTTGAGCCACTTCTTTTTGACCCGAGGGATAAGAAGAAGGTTTTGCTATTTAGGGAGTTTGTGGAGCAGAGCTTCTGAATCAAAAAACACCGCTATTCGCGGTGATATTTCTGAATGGCTGCCTCGAGTTAGGGTTCTAAAATGGAATATGAAATTTTATATTCTAGTTTGAGGGCTTAAAGTAGAATATGGAACATGAGACGAAAGATTTATCGAAACCGTTGTAAAAACATTAAATTTTGGTAAACTCGTGTTGTCATTCCTCTTAGATTGTGGCTTCCCTTGCAAAGGCTTTGGAAGTTAGCTTGGACGATTTAACTATAAATAAACATGCCTAAATTTTTATGAAAGAAAATAAAACTATTTTTCCCGAATATCTTCCTCCTGAAGGTTTGTCCTTGCTGGAAATTGCCGTATTACTCGATAACAAGCTTGATTATAGCGATTTAAGTTTTCAATTTTTTGATTTTATTCTCAAAGGTGTTTTAAGTTTTGACGGTAAAATAATTACATTGGTTGCCGGTCATGAGAAAATTGTCGCGCTTTCGGAGTTTGAGCTTGACCTGTTGAATATTCTTTTTGAGGATATGAGGCTCCAACAAATCAATCTGGCTGATATCAACAATGTTTCCAAAAATAAGCTTTATGCCATAAGATCGTTGGCTTATTTAAATTTAGCCCAGAAGGGGTACTACGCAAAATCTCCGATGGAGCAAAGGGAAAAGTATTTTAACAGGGTCCGTAGTTTGCTTATGTTGTGTTCTTTCTATCTACAATTTATGGTGTTTTTTGGGGTCGCGACAATGGAAAAATTGTGGCAAAAAGGATTTTATGGTTTAGGCTTATTAACTTGGGTTTTACTGTTTGTTTTATTTATTCTCATACCTGGTGTCTGGATTGGAATAGCTTATTTCATGGCGATTTTTACTGAAAAATTCTCGGAAAAAACTACTGCTGGTGCGGATTTGTATGCAAGAGTCCTCGGGTTCAAGGAGTTTATTGTGACAGCGGAAAAGGGTCGTATAGAATATATGGTCAGGACGGAGCCTGATACTTATTATCAGGCATTATCTTTTGCGTATCTGTTTGGTGTTATCCGCAAGTGGATGCCAAAAAATAAAAATACGCAACAATTGCTGTTTTATCAGCAGTTTGAGGATTTAGATATGTTTACGAAGGGATCTGAGGATTCTTTTACCAGGGCAAACCGGGCAATAGTTTCTGCGGCAGTGGTTTTAATTTTTTCTTTCTCTTTAACTACGTCCCCTAACGCCTCAGGTACAAACTGGCTTAAGCGCCTTAACCTTTTTCCGCCGTAATCTGC
>CAIOIA010000136.1 GCA_903858295.1 uncultured Candidatus Peregrinibacteria bacterium
CATCTTCTTTCAAATTTTCTTCCAATTTCTCCTCTACTCTCTCCTTCAACAATTCATAAATATTTTCCAAAATCACTTCCGGCTTACCGGATTCCATCTCGGAGACGGTCGCCTCAGAATCCAGGAGACAGGAAATTTTCAGCCCTTCGAAAAGTTTAGTTCTAGCGTCCACGCTAGTGACAGCACCATTGGCCAATGCAGAGACAGCCAATTGCATCCCACGTTTCAATATGGTTTTATCGGCTGATACATACTGCAGACTATACTCCATAAGTACGAAAGAAAGGGCGTCCAGAGCCTTCTGCTGATCCGCAGATAAATCTGAATTCATATGAAGCTCAATCTGATACTCTATCAGTACGGACACCTGTTCTGGAGTAGCTTTCGCTATATCAAATTTCTTAACTATCTCGAATGCATCTTTGGCCTGAGTCTGAATTACGATATTTCCCAACTCTTTCGCCCTGATTATGTTTTTATGTATGAGCGCCAATTCCTCTTTCGAAATCTTCGCGCTACTCTTAGTCAGAGCCTCAGAGTATTTGATGAACTCTCCCAGATGAAAGACCGCATAACCGAGATACGACATCTTGGTGATATCAGCTTCCATCTTGAGTATCGACTCAGTCTTACCCAGGACATTACTTTCGTTGAAAGGACTCTTGGTCGACACTTCACCTTTCATAGCAGTCTGTTCCAAAACAAATTCCAGCAGACCAAGCTGAAAATCACGTTTTGTACGTATATCCAGGACTGATTTACTTAATCCTGGAATTGATTTGATGAAATCCACCGCCGCTTCAGGTCTAGCTAAAGCCAATAATTCATCCCTCCAAGCACCGACTTTCTCCTCGTCAATATCTTTCGTAATAGCCTCAGCGCCTCTGGCTGAGATACGTATTTTCTCCCACTGCTGACTCTTCCTCGCAGTAAGAAACGGATCCAATTTCCGAATCTCCTCACTGAATATAGTAAAGCCTACATTAATATTCAGATAGGCATAATACATTTCCAAATCCAAATCATTCTTCTGATCAATTGTTTCCGTCTCTCTAATCGCATTCATCTTCTCGCCAAGTTTGGCAAGCCAATCCGTGAATAATTGATCATCATTAATAGTCTTAAGTCCAGTCCAGACATTCGGTGTAGGATATACTTGTCTTTCGGCCAATAATACCACTCGTTCCAAATACACCAACTCACTTATCGGGCCATAAGACTTAAGCATTTCCAAAACTCTACCCAAATTCATTCTCCTGCCTTTTTGAAGAATCTCTACAAGTCTCAGAAAGACCTTCAGAAAAGTTACACCGGCTTCATCAATCAATTTCCGGTTCAATTTCAACCAATCCAGAACAATCGCAGAATTCAAACCACTAGACCCCATCTTCATTTTCAAATCCAACACTTTTATGATTTCGAGGCCGTCAGGATCCTGACAAATCGGACCAAACAATTCTTCGAAATTCCCTTTTTCTGCATCAATATGATCTACATCTACTATCAGAGCTTCTGGCATGCTTTTGCGAAATTATAAGGAGGTAAACTACCAGAAACTTGACAGTTGTCAATACCCAGCCCTAAGATATAGCTTAATGATATAATGCTTTCAATCGTCACAATGGAAAATAACTTCTGGAAAAATCTGGCTAAACCCATCATCGGACTCGCCCCTATGGACGGAGTATCAGACGCGCCTTTCCGCTATATCACAGCGAAGTACGGCCACCCATCCGTCACTTTCACTGAATTTACCAATGTCGAAGCCCTCAGCCACGGCGCGGTAAAAGCCCTCGCCGCCTTCATCTACCACGAGATAGAGCGTCCCATAGTGGCCCAAATCTACGGCACAAATCCGGAAGCTTTCTATAAAGCCTGCTTCGTAGCATGCGAGCTCGGCTTCGACGGCATAGACATAAACATGGGCTGCCCGTCCAAATCAGTCTCAGGCAACGGCGGCGGCGCCTGCCTGATCCGCACCCCCATGCTCGCCCAGGAGATCATCCACTCATGTCAGCAGGCAGTCACGGACTGGCAGCAAGGCAAGACAATATACGAAGCCGAACTCCACAGGGACTTAATCTCATACCTAGAAAAATCCACGAATCAACAAGACCAACATTCCACAGCTTTTCACTTTGAGCTTAAAGCTTTGCGCTCCTCACACGCCACCCCACACTCCGCACCGAAGGCATCCACCCCACGCCCACTTCTCCCCATCTCCGTCAAGACCCGCGTCGGCTACGATAGAATCGTCACCGAAGACTGGATCAAAACTCTCCTGGAATGCCGACCGGCGAACATCTCACTTCACGGCCGCACTCTGCGCCAAATGTACACAGGCCAGGCCAGCTGGGAAGAAATAGCAAAAGCCGCGACAATAGTCCATGATTCGGGCCTGGAGACAACCATACTCGGAAACGGAGACATCAAATCAATGGCGGAAGCAGAGAAGCGAGTCGCCGAGACAGGCGTCGACGGAGTACTGATAGGCCGCGGAGCTTTCGGAAATCCTTGGATATTTGAGAAAGGCACGGGGCAGTCTCCAGCATCCACGCGCGCCCACACCATAGAAGAGAAGCTGGCCCTCGCACTGGAGCACGCTCTATACTACGAATCAATTTTCGGCATCGGGGCGCGCTCCTTCGCTCCCATGAAGAAACATCTCGGCTGGTACTGTACTGATTTCCCTCATGCGAAAGAACTGCGCATGGCACTGATGGCCTGCAATTCAGCGGAAGAAGTCACAGCGGCGATCAAAGCTGCTCATTTGCCTTAATTCTTTTTACTTTTGGTTGAATTTGAGTATCAACCACAGCCGGTTGAGCCGAATTAGTAGATTTCAAATAATAAAACAAACCATCACCGACTGCGAAATAAATTCCCGCACCACTTTTAGTAGACACTGGATTCTTTAAATATTCATCCGGTGAAACACCCATATTCCCATCATTCGCCAACTCCATTTTTGCCCAAAGTATAAAACTGCTTTTTGGAATATATTGATAATAAAAACCTCCTTCACAATTTATAGATCCGAAATTTTGTTGTCCTTTTGGATCGACTGGTGCTTTCGAACTTTTGAAATAGACATTCAAATCCTTTATCTGATCTATACAAGCAGAATTTTGAGGATATTCACCGTCCGTAGCATTATATTGTTCCAAAGCTGCATAAATAGAATTCAAATTCGCCTTTCTCGCAGCATCCCTAGCTCTCACCGGCCCATTAATCATACTCCCCATCACATCCTGCTTCACCGCCAAATCAACTATATCCTGCAGTGGCGCTTGCACATCAGCCGACAACACCAAATCGTTCAAAGCAATTTTACCATCCATGCTAGGAACCATCATTTTTAGTAATCCTGTTCCTCTATTCAAATCCGGCACTGAAGTTTTAAATTGCTTCATCGCAGTATCATAAGATTTCTGCAAATCTTTCTGCGTCATTTTAGCAGTAAATACTTTCAGCAAAGAACTACTGTCCAATTCATTCTTAGCCAGAAAATTAAATCTCCATTTAGCATCAACAGTCCCATTTTTCAGTCTAAGATAGAATATTGAATCCTTCAAAAAATTTGTCACACCAAAAGGTGAAGTTAAAACATTTTGAGAATCTACCTCACCTCCAACAGCAGTAGCAATCCGACCAGAATTATCCGTATTACTCAAAAATCCAGTCCCTTGAGCATGAGCAACATTAAGTACATTATTAGAACTTATCGGCCCCATATTTCCTATTGGCAGAGTCCCCATCAAGGCACTTACTTGAGGCAAATTGGCATTATTAGAATAAAATATCAGCTGACTATCCATCAAATCTTTATCAATTTTCAGCATATTGGGATTATCCATCAAAGCACCATTAAAAGCAGTTTTCCCAAGTCCTGCAGTCAAAATTAAAACTGTGTTTTCCAAATTCACACTATATTCTACAGGAACCACTGCCCCACTTTTCTTAATATTTTCATCAATCAAACTCTTAGCCTGTCCAGCATTTCCAGCATTATCAAATTCCACATAAGCAACAACGCTCTGACTGGAGCCCTGAATCATCACCAGCCCACTTTTCACTTGATTCACCATAACCACTTCAGCAGGTAATTTCATCAAATTATCCTGCAATTCCTGATCCTTCCTATAAAAAATAAAAGCATCAGCATTTTTCCCAACGGCGTATTTCTGTAATCCTTCAGGAATTAATTTGGCATAAGGATTCAGCATTGGAACGATAAACTTGCCATAAGCAAAATATCCGCCAACCCCGACTCCAGCCAAAATAACTATTACCAATATCAATTTAACCACTGAAAATCCCATTTGTTTTAACATTTTCGTATAATTATATTTGTTTTCCGACCGATCATAACACAATCATATACATTTGCCATCTTCCTTAATATTCAAATTCAGTTAAAATCCCCCTATGATTATCTTCAAAACATGAGTTACAAAATCATCAGCCTCAACACCTGGGGCGGACAAGCTTTCACCGAATTATGCCAATTCATTTCCACCCACTCCCACGACACCGATATCTTTTGTTTTCAGGAAATATTTGATACCAACTCAGACACCATCGAAACCAACGGAGCCAGAGCTAATTTATATAGTGAACTTAATAAGCTACTACCAAATCATCTCGGTCATCGTGCTTTCAATGAAGGAGGATTTGATTATGCTGGAGCAGTCAATTTTCATCTAGACTACGGCATAACTACCTTTGTTCACAAAGACATTTTGGTACATAATCAGGAAAATATAATCATTCATGGATCCCCCAATCATCTAAACGGAAATTTTGGCGATCATCCACGCAGCATTCATCTGATCAATCTTCAAAAAACTGAACATCAACCCATCACAGTAATAAATTTTCACGGACTTTGGAAAGCTGGGTTTGGAAAAGGAGACTGTCCTGAACGCCTATCTCAATCTATGAAAATTCAACAAATAGTACAAAAACAAACTGATCCAGTGATACTTATTGGAGACTTCAATCTCCTTCCCAAAACCCAAAGTCTAGCAATACTCAAAGAAAACTTACGTGATTTAATTTCTGAATTCCAAATCACCGACACCAGAAGTGAACTATACAAAAAGCCCGAGCGCTACGCCGATTACGCCCTAATTTCACCAGAAATTAACGTTGAATCTTTCGAATTGCCACAAGTCAACGCCTCCGATCATCTCCCCTTAATTCTCAAAATAAAATAATGCCCGAAACTTCAACCACACAACCAACCCCAGTCTCACACTTCTTCTTCCAAGGCCAAACCCTACCCGTTTCCATCACCTACCTCCAACAAAAACGATCCCACCTCCGTATCCACGAAAATTTCATGCAAATCACCATTTGCAATGACCTGAGCCATCATCAAGTCAAACAACAAATTCAAATTCTTCTGGAAAAACTCTATAGACAATCTCTCACGAAAGTCACTACTGAGACACTTCAACTACTCCAGTCCCACGCCCATCGCCACATCAAGTCAATACGCATCAAGAAGCTCCGTTCCCGCTGGGGCTCGGCATCCGCGGACGGCAATCTGAATTTCAATCTCAACCTGGCCAAACTCCCGCTCGAAGTCCAGCAATACGTCATAATCCACGAATACAGCCATCTTTTCCAGATGAATCATTCAGCGAAATTCTGGGATGTGGTAGGCCGCTTCGACCCTGAATACAAACTCCACCGCCGCCAGCTCCGCCATTACGAGAAAACCTTCCGCGAGAAGCACCCACAATAACCTTGTATTAAGCGCTGTCTTCAGCTAATATGCGCACACTTTTTACAGAACGCAGTATGAAAACACTCAGCATAGCAATCATCGCTCACGTAGATCACGGCAAGACAACACTCACGGATTTCCTCTTGAAGCAGGGCGCCGCATTCAATGACCACGAGAAGGTCGCGGAACTTGTGATGGATTCCAACGATCAGGAGAAAGAGCGCGGTATCACGATACTCGCCAAGAACTGCTCAGCAGTATATCAGGGCGTGAAGATAAATATCGTGGACACTCCGGGACATGCCGATTTCGGATCCGAAGTGGAGCGTGTGCTGAAAATGGTTGATTCAGTAATTCTGCTGGTAGATGCGAAGGAAGGCCCTATGCCGCAGACCAAGTTCGTACTCTCCAAATCGCTCAAACTAGGTATCAGACCTATAGTAGTGATAAACAAAATCGACCGCCACGATCAACGCGCCGAACAGGTCGTAGATATGGTTTTCGATTTATTCGTGAAGCTGGGAGCCACTGACTTACAGCTGGATTTCCCTATCATCTATGCCATCGGTCGTGAAGGTATCGCCAAACATAATATGTCAGATGAAGGCAAAGATTTATCTCCACTTTTCGAGACAATTCTGAAGCATGTACATCTCTACGACACCACTCTGGAAGATCAGCCTCTACAGATGCAGGTGACAAATCTCGCATACGACGACTATATCGGTCGTATCGCCATAGGTCGTGTATTGAAAGGCAAAATCAGACTCGGTCAGAACATCGCAATCTCGAAAGTCGACGGATCGGTGAAGACAGGCCGTGTCAGCAAGCTATATATATATGAAGGCATCAGACAGAAAGAAGTTCAAGAAGCCGCAGCTGGCGAGATAGTCTCGGTCGCGGGCATAGACCACATCACTATCGGCGAAACCATCTGTGAAGCCACCAACGTCCTCCCTCTGCCACTTCTGCAAATAGACGAGCCGACACTATCTATGAATTTCCTGGTAAACAACTCCCCATTTGCCGGTAAAGAAGGGAAATTCGTCACCACTCGCCATATCAAAGACCGTCTGGAAAGAGAATTACAGACAAATGTCGGCCTCAAGGTTGAGCAGATGGAAGGCACAGACGGATATAAAGTCTCAGGAAGAGGTGAATTACATCTAGCGGTTCTCCTCGAGTCCATGCGCCGCGAAGGCTTCGAGCTTCAGGTATCACAGCCCGAAGTAATCATGAAAGAAGTAGGCGGACACAAGATGGAACCTATGGAACAGGTAGTTATCACAGTCCCAGAACAATTCTCAGGCACAGTCATCGAGAAACTCGGCAAACGTAAGGGTGAAATGAAAGATCTTATCACC
>CAIOIA010000137.1 GCA_903858295.1 uncultured Candidatus Peregrinibacteria bacterium
ATCGATGGTATTGGTCTTAGCCAATTTCTCGAAATCCCAGCGAAGCAGTCTAGCAGTAGCGAAATCAAAATCTTCATGTTCCTGGAAAAACTTCGCAATCTTACTCACGAAATCCTTCGGGTACAGCATATCCTGACTCACACAAATGAAAATATCGCCTGTCATACGGCTCATCAGTCTGTTCATACCTCCGCTATGCATCAGATTCGGCCCCTGGCTCCAATCAGCACGTTTAAGCCACTCAGGACGCTCAGTCTCCACCCATTTAGTCGCAGTATATTTCCCTTCCTCTTGATCCAGAATCAGAAACTCAATATTAGGATAATCCTGCTCAAGCAAAGTAGGCAAACTATAAGGCAAATATTTAACGCCTCCATATGGAACCAGCCCAACTGTAACCTTGATTGATGACATAGGATATATAATTGGTGGACCCTAGGAGATTCGAACTCCTGACCTCTCCCATGCCATGGGAGCGCTCTACCAGCTGAGCTAAGGGCCCGAGAAAGCAGCCAAATTATAATCAAAAACTGCTGATAAGCAAGAATATCTTTATAGTGACAATACAAAATCTTTCAATTGTTGAACTGCTTTTTCCAACCCGCCTTCACTAAAAGAATTTTTCAATACTAACTGGTAATCTATCGGGGTCCTTTTCCTCTCTTCATCTTCCAATGCTCGCTGTTCGTTTCGATAAACACTCTCATCCGTAATAATATTAACTGGGACAACACGATAACCAGCTACTCTCAAATCGATAACTCCAGACTCTACATAAGCTTGCATGCCAATGCCTTTTGACAAAGCTTTTTCCACATCCTGGCGGGCACACCCATAAACATTTCCTGCGTATTCCAAATATTGTACCAATTCTAATTTTCTATGCATATCAGAAATTATTTCAGCAGATGCAAATCTACAGAAAATATCATCCTCTTGACCACGTTTTCCTCTGTTAGTTAAAACAGGAATAGGAAAAACAACATCTGGAATTTCTTGAATAAGTTCCTTCATCAAGGATGTCTTCCCCACTCCACTCGTACCAACTAAAGCTAAAATTTGGCCTTTATTCATCTAAAATACTCATCTAGTTGTTATCTCGCCCGACATATTCCTGAGTCTCAGTATTGATAACAATTAATTCACCTTCATTGATAAAAAGTGGTACATCTACGACCACTCCAGTCTCGAGAGTAGCCTGCTTGGAAGCCCCACCAGCCGAATCACCCTTCACGCCTGGCGTAGTAGAAGCCACTTTCAGAGAAACCTTGATAGGAGGGGTAACTCCAATCGGCTTCCCTTCGAAGAAAGTCACTCTTACCTCAGTATCATCCTTCAGAAATGGTAAAGCGCCCTCCACCTGATCCAGACTTAATTCAAAAGTCTCATAAGTCTGATTATCGAGAAAATAAGCAGCATCCTTGTCATAATACTGATACTGGCATGGCCGCTTCTCCACATCTGCCAATTCGTAGGTCTCACCGGAAAGAAAAGTCTTATCTACTGTAGCGCCGGTAATCACATTCTTCAATTTCGTACGCATGACAGGCTTGCGCTGCTGCTTACGGTTGAACTGATTCCATACCACCAGACAGGGAGCTCCATCTATTTTGATGATGGCACCTGTCTTGATATCTGTAAGTGAACTCATAGAGGAATATTATGGTGGGCGATGAGGGACTCGAACCCGCGACCCTCTCGGTGTAAACGAGATGCTCTACCAACTGAGCTAATCGCCCTGACTTTCAAAAGCGCCAAGAATTTAACACGCCAAACCACGAAATACAAGAAAATTTCAACCAATTGGAAGTCACAGCCCAAATAACGAAATACACAAATAAACTGGATTTCACTCTCGAAATATACTAAAGTCTCCCTGCCATTCCAATTCTATGCGCGGGTGGCGAAATGGCAGACGCACTACCTTGAGGTGGTAGCGCCCGAAAGGGCATGGAGGTTCAAGTCCTCTCCCGCGCACCATACAGCAATTTTTAATTGCTGAAGTGCCGCCCAAAGCGGCACAAAATATCGAAGCGAAGCTTTCCTATTTATTTTTCAAATCGCTAAGAATCAAGATTATCCTGGCGAAGCTGAAAGCGACAAAGCTCATTTCCAAAAAATAACTAGCGCCACCCCCCTCAAATCTTCCCCTTCAACCCCACCGCATCCTTCCCCCTCAGCACCTTCACAACCACTTCATCTCCTGTCACTTTCTCGCCCAGGACATTCCATGGATTATCATACAACATTGACGCACCATCGATCTCCACTATGACATCCTTCTCGTGAAGCCCCCATTTCGCTGCTAAACCATCTGGTTTGACAGCAGAGACTAGATAACCATAATCCACGCTAAGTCCCAGATTTTGAGCAAACTGCTTGGAATTATGCATTAATCTCACACCGAAATCGCTGGACACCAGAGTCGCAGCTTTATTTTTCTTGTACTTACCTAAAGCATAATTAATTTGCTCAATATTGATGATGCCACTTTGCCCACCAGAAAGCCCTACTAATCCTCCGTCCAGATCCGTAATAATATTACCTGATACTCCGACGGAATCAGATAGACTCAAGCTGGTAAGAGCATCTTCAGAAGAGAAAGTGATAGGCCAATTATATGTTTGATCAGCTCGCAACAAGCTGGATATTATAGATTGTTTCATAGAAGCCAACCCATTAAATATATTTCCACGAGAAATCAACATCTGCTGACCCACAGAAAGGTTTTTCAAATCTGCAAAATTTATAGGCCTGAAAGCATAATTCGGCAATCTATCAGACGCTGATACCTGACTGTCTCCCAGGCGATAAAGCTGCAGTAGCAGGAATCCATTACTATTATCTCGAGTCAACAATTTCGTAGAATATTCATGACCGATATTATCAAAAGCCAAAAACTTATGATTCGCGAGATCTTTCTCCATAGACACAGCAGCTACAACCCCATCAGAAGTCAGCACCACACCATTCAACCAGCAATCAAGGCCTTCTACTTGTAGACAATTCCACTTCACGCCTTCTGTAAGCCCGAGAAACTCAGCTCTACGACTCTCATCCACCAGCGTAACCATCGAATTAGATACTGTCTTCACAGTTTGAATTGGCTGTGAATTTTCCAGATATACCTGCTTCTCTGTGACACGTTCAGTATAGACAGAATTGGTATTTCTCACATATTGGTTCCCGACAACCATAATCACAACTACAAGGAACAAAGCCACTAAAACCAAGAGCATAATGCGCTCACGAACAGATAATTTATTCAACATAATTCGAAATACAAAGAAGTAAATTAACTTCTTTTTACCACAATACATGTAATATCGTCCATTTGTTTGTATCCTTGCCTGTAAATGTATACATCTGACATGAGAGCATTACGAATTGCCAATGATCCGTTGAACTTGGCATATTCCTTCACTCGCTCTTTCAATCTATCCATTCCATACATTTCCTTATCATTTCGCCAAGCCTCTGGAATTCCATCAGAATAAATGAAAAGCACATCACCTATAGCCAGATCTACGTCGCGGATTTGAATTAATTTACTCATATCTTTAATCATACCAAGCGCGAGTCCTCCGGAGGGTAGCAGCACCACATCATCCTGCGCCGCACGATAATGGATGATCTGCTCGTGCCCAGCACTGACATAACTGAATTTCTGTAGATCCACTACCCACTTCATCAATACCAAAGTGACAAACATATTCGACATGGTTTTCGCCTTCAGTACTCTATTCACCTCTGCAATAATATCGAGTAAATTGTCGCGATTAGCGAAAGTATAGAATAGCGCGTTGGCGATAGACACGATAATTCCAGACGGGACACCGTGACCTGTCACATCTCCAAGATAAAATAATAGTTCATTATCATTAGGCTGAAGGAAATCATAACAATCTCCACCTATCTCCTCCGCCGGTATCACACCAGCGCTTATGTCCAATCCACTCACCTGTGGAATAATTTTCGGGATAAGTCTCTGCTGTATCTGCTGGGCTATCTCAAGCTCCTTACCGACTCTTTCTCTATATACCAGAGCTTTCGTCCCCTCCTGAATCTTCCCGGCCATCACATTGAAAGTCTGTGCAAGGTCATATATCTCATCACGCGTCTTCACCTCTACTCTATGCGAGAAATCTCCAGTCGCAAGTATCTCTGCTCCACGCTTAAGTTCTGCTATCGGCTTGGTAATATTTGAGCCGAATACAAAAGCCAATAATACACCAAGCCCGACACCGAACACAGCAAGTATCATAATACGCAGCTCTGTAGCGCGCACTCTGGCGGCCAAAGCATCATATGAGATGCCAAAAATCACTGAATATTGATCATCTCCTGGAGAGACCAGATACTGAATTCTCTGATCCATTGCTAGAGACTTCACTGGCATCTCATTGAAATCAACTGGCTCATAAGAGACTACTCCATCAGATTCAACTTTCTTTTTGAAATACACTTCTCTCCTATCATCGAGAATTTTGACAGAGATATTTTTCGATCCTATTTGTTGTAGTAAATTCTTATCTTCATTCACCCGTTCCTTCCCGTCATACTTCTGTTCCTTGTCCTTACTGGAATCATATAGGATATCTCCAGAAAAATTCACCAGACTGATAGAGGCGATATCTTCATTCTTCGCCAGAATGTCCTGAATTTCCCTGTTGAAATAGACGAAACTGTTTGGGATCAGATAGATCTTATAATCCTCAACTATTCTATCTGAAGTCAATTCAGCGAAAGATCGGGATCGAACCAATATGTCATTTACCAGCTCTTTCTCTTTCTCTCTCACCTGTAGAAATGCAGTAATAGTGAAAAGCACGATGATAAATAGCGAGATGCCTAGAATTAATTTGGATTTTACTGATTTTATCATCAAGGTATTTGATAAATATCTGCAGGCAGTACAAGCGAATCAACTCTCGGCACAAAACCGATATTCTTACCGAAAGCAAATAATGACTGAGTCTCGAAAAGTGGAACTCCTATTACATCATCTTCCACGATTACCTTCATCACGGAGTGCAAATCAGCAAGTCTTTCTTTCTGATTAAGATTAGTTTCACTCTTCTCGATGAGCTTATCCACTACAACGTTAGAATAATTTTGCCCATTATATTTCCCATAGTTATCTACTCTGGTATGAATCACCGATCTAAGAAAAGCAGACGCGTCTCCTGAATCACTACGCCAGCCGAGATAATAGAAAGGCAAATCCCCTTTCGCAAGTCTAGTCTCCAGATCAGCCTCACTAAGTGGCTTCAGATCGACCTCCAGACCTATCAAACTCAATTGTTCTTCGAAAAACTGACCCATTAGCTTCAGATTTTCAGGATAATAAAATTCAACTTTCAACTTCTCGAAACTCGAAATCTTTCTGGAAATTTCCTTCTCTGCAGATTTCTGATCATAAGCAATACCTTTCAGATCAGGATTATATCCGAACACTCCATTTGACACGAATTGATTGACTGTCTTCGCATATCCGTAAGCCAAATCCAGCATGTTATCTTTGTTCAAACCACTAGCCACAGCTACTCGTAAAGATCTATTACCAAAATCCTTGTCCTTCATATTAAACATCGCAAACCCTACTTCCAGGCTTGGCATCATAGCAATATTCGCTCCTGACCTTTGGATCTCCTGGACAGCATCGGGTGGGACATTGACCAGGAAGTCGACATCTCGATTCAGTAAAGCATCGACTCTCTCATTCTTCCCTGCCAAAGCCACGATTCTTACAAATTCAAAATAAGGTTGCTGCCCCCAATAATCAGGATTTCTCTTATAATCAATTTTTTCTAAATTTTCAGAATTAGTGAGCATATATGGCCCCGTACCTACAGGCTTCTCGAAATCAGTGAAATTCACAGGGATTATCGGCAGCTTAGCAAGCTTGTTTAGAAGCAAAGGATCAGGCTTCTTCGTAATCAGTCTAACCGAAGTCTCATCTAATTTTTCCAATTTATCTATTGAAGCGATTAGTTCACTCTGGCCTCCATCAAGGTCTTCCTGGGCACGACGTAAACTATAAATCACATCATCCGCGCTCAAGACTTTGCCATTATGAAATCTTACATTCTGACGAAGA
The DNA here is from genome assembly GCA_903858295.1 of uncultured Candidatus Peregrinibacteria bacterium. Lineage (GTDB taxonomy): Bacteria > Patescibacteriota > Gracilibacteria > UBA1369 > UBA1369 > CAIOIA01. The sequence goes on from CAIOIA010000137.1 coordinate 6,101, forward strand.
TGTAACTGCCATTCGTTCTCGCCCACCATGCCATAAGACACAGCCAAGGCAGGCTTAATAGCCAAATTCCCATCAACTGCCACTAATCCTTCATATACATTATCCAAGCGCGCATTCGCAGCAGGATC
>CAIOIA010000138.1 GCA_903858295.1 uncultured Candidatus Peregrinibacteria bacterium
TATCGTGGATTCTCTTCAGAAGAATAAAGATGCTCAGAAAGAAGTAAAAGAAGGAAGTGAATGCGGCCTGAAAGTAACTGGAAATTATAAAATTGAAGTTGGTGACTTACTTATCCCGTATCAGATGGATAAGAAGATTCGTACTCTATAATTTGTGGCATGATGGAAACTTCTACATTGTTTGTAAAACACACAATACCTACTCACTCGGATCCACGGGGCGACCTCACAGTGTTTGATAAGCTCGATGAAATCGTCGATTGGCAGATAAAACGGTCTTACTGGGTGACTAATACTAAACTGCCTAGAGGAGGACACTGTGTGAAAGGTGAAAAGAAGTTTTATGTAATGGCACAGGGCACTTGTCTGGCGAAACTCTATGATGGTACTAAATGGTATGAAGTAGAGCTTAAGGGGCCTGGGGAAGCTCTAGAACTCAAGGGTGATATGTGGAGAGAATTTGTGAATTTCAGTGAGGGATCTGTGATGTTTACTCTCTGTAATATGCAATACGATAAGTCCAAATATATTCTGGATTTAGGTGAGTATGAGACTTACGTAAAAACTACAAATTTATGAAAAAAGTATTGATAACTGGAGGAGCCGGTTTCATAGGCTCGAACTATGCGTATTATCGTGTAGAAAATCATCCGGAAGATAAAGTGTTCGTCCTAGATAAGCTGACTTATGCTGGTAATCTGCCAAATATTCAGAAATTGATTGATGCAGGAAAGATCAACTTCATACAAGGAGATATAGTTAATTTGAAATTTTTAAGGGAATTATTTGAGGTTGAAAAATTTGATACTGTAGTAAACTTTGCAGCTGAGACACATGTGGATAGAAGTATAATTGATCCTGGGATTTTCGTAGAGACAAACATAGTCGGTACGCACAACTTACTTCTTGTCTCGAGAGAATATGGAGTGAGTAGATATCATCAAGTCTCTACAGATGAAGTGTATGGGGATCTCGGAGACGGTTCTACGAATTTCTTCACTGAGACTACTCCCCTAGCCCCAAATTGTCCTTATGCTGCCGCTAAAGCGTCTGCTGATCTGCTAGTCAGATCTTACTTCGAAACTTATCAGTTCCCTGTGACTATTAGCCGATGTTCCAACAATTATGGGCCTTACCAATTTCCAGAGAAGCTGATTCCATATTTCTTCAAGCTGGCTAATGAAGGAATGCCTCTACCAATGTACGGAGATGGACTTAATGTCAGAGATTGGCTTTATGTAGTGGATCATTGCAAAGCCATAGATATGATAGTTCAGTCTGATAAGTATGGAGAGGTGTATAATATCGGCGGACATAATGAGAAAAATAATTTACAGATTGCTAAATTAATTCTGAAATTCCTGGGCAAGGATGAGTCGATGATTAAATACGTAGAAGACAGGAAAGCCCATGACAGACGCTACGCGATAGATCCGACTAAGATAGGCCGAGATCTCGGCTGGAAGCCTGGAGTGAAGTTCGAGGATGGCATCAAGATGACTTTTGATTGGTATAGAGCTAATCAGGAATGGGTGAACGCTACTCAGTCTAGAATTGCTAATTTTGTAGTAGAGAGGAAACCTGCCGGCCTGAAACAAGATGAGACAGTAAGTCCTAACATTAAAGAAAAAATAACCAAATAAATTTACATGGCAGCGAAAAAAACGATTACGACCAGAGCAGAGAATTATTCTGACTGGTATCTGGATATAGTACAGGTGGCGGAATTAGCTGATTACTCTGCAGTCAAGGGTTGTATGATAATTATGCCCTATGGATATAGCATCTGGGAGAATTTTCAGAAAGTGTTGGATAAGATGATCAAGGATACTGGCCATAAGAATGCATATTTTCCTTTGTTTATCCCGAAATCTTTCTTGACCAAGGAGGCCCAACATGTGGATGGATTTGCGAAGGAATGCGCTGTAGTCACGCATCACAGGCTGAAAGCCACACCAGATGGCGTGATAGTAGACCCGGAGGCTAAGTTATCCGAAGAACTGATAGTTAGGCCTACTTCGGAGACAATTATCTATGATACTTATGCGAAGTGGATTAATTCATGGAGGGATTTGCCACTGCTGATCAATCAATGGGCGAATGTGGTGCGCTGGGAGATGCGTACAAGGCCTTTCCTTCGTACTACTGAATTCTTGTGGCAAGAAGGACATACCGCTCATGCGACTTATGATGACGCAGAGGAAGAGGCCAGGAAAATGCTTGCTGTGTATGAGTCTTTTTGCAGAGATTATCTGGCTACTCCTGTGATACCAGGCAAGAAATCAGAAAGTGAGAAGTTCGCCGGTGCTATGCATACATACAGTATAGAATCCATGATGCAGGATGGTAAGGCGCTTCAGGCAGGGACATCGCATAATCTGGGGCAGAATTTCGCCAAAGCATTTGAGGTGAAATATACCGGTAAGGATGGGAAGCAGGAATATGTCTGGCAGACCAGCTGGGGAGTAAGTACCAGGATGATAGGTCAGCTCATAATGACTCATAGTGATGATAAAGGGCTGGTATTACCCCCAAATATTGCTCCGATTAAGGTAGTGGTGGTGCCTATCTGGAAGGATGAAGGAAGCAAGGAAAATGTGATGAAATTTTGTGAGAATGTCGTCGCCGAAATGAGTGCTGCGGTTGATTCTGTACAGCTGGACTCACGAGATTATCTGAGTATGGGTGAGAGATTATATGAATGGGAGAAGAAAGGCGTGCCTGTCAGAATTGAGATAGGACAGCGAGATATCGATAGTGGCAATGCTGTAGTAGTACGGCGCGATACTTCTGAGAAGAAGATTGTACCTGTGGCAGAATTGACTGAATATGTCGCCAAACTTCTTACTGAGATACAGAGTGGCTTATACGCCGCTGCTGAGAAGAGACTTCGAGACAACTCTCATGTGATAGACAATTATGATGAGTTCAAGAAACAATTGGAGAAGGATATTCCAGGATTTATACATGCTCACTGGTGCGGTAATGCGAAATGCGAAGAATTGATAAAAGATGAGACAAAAGCCAGTACTAGATGTATACCTTTTGACGTTGTGAAGGAGAAAGGTGCGTGTATCAAGTGTGGAGAATCTTCTGATCAGCGCATAATATTTGCTAAAGCTTACTAGATGATTGATTCAGGAAGTAAATATCTGATTCTGGGAGGGAATGGCATGCTGGGACGTGACCTGCAGGCTGTAATGCAAGATAGAGATTTCGTAAGTCTAGATAGGGATGAATTGGATATTACTGATGTAGAAGCGCTGAAAACGAAGATTCTGGACGTACAGCCGGATGTGATTATCAATGCTGCTGCTTATAAAGATACCAATAAGGCAGAGTCAGAGGAAGCCTTGGCTAATGAGATTAATGGTTATGCCGTGGGTATGCTTGCGAAGATTTGCCGTGATTTCGGGATTACTCTAGTGCATATAAGTACGGATTATGTTTTCGATGGGCGTCGACGAGATGGTTATGCCGAAGAGGACGCGACTTGTCCTATAAATGCCTATGGCCGATCGAAAGCGCTTGGTGAGCAGCTTTTAGTCGATGAGATGGAGCATGTGATAGAAGGAGTAGACCTGGAGGAAGGTAAGTATTTTATTATACGTACTTCATATCTTTTCGGTAAGCATGGGGTCAGTCTGGTGAGTAAGCTTATGGATAATGCACGTAAAGGTGAGAAATTTAAGGTAATAAATGATCAGTACTCGCGTCCTACTTATACCCTGGATTTGGCCAAGCAGGTGAAATGGCTTGTGGAATCCAATGAATATGATTCTGGAATTTATCATATCTGTAATGGCGGAAGTACAAACTGGTATGAATTAGCCAAAATATTGCTTACTGATGCCGGTCTGGATGCTGGCCTTGTGGAAGCATGTAGTATGAGTGACTGGAAGGCTCCTGCGGAAAGACCACAATTCTCTGTACTTTTGAATAATAAACTGCCAGAATTGCGTACTTGGAGAGAGGCGCTAAAGGAATATTTGTCTTAATTGACTATTATGAAGGGAATTATATTGGCAGGAGGCACAGGCACAAGACTGCATCCGCTAACGCTGGCTGTAAGTAAACAGCTTATGCCTATCTATGATAAGCCGATGATTTACTATCCCCTCTCTACCCTGCTCTTGGCTGGGATTAGGGATATACTGATAATTACTACGCCTGGCGATCAGACGGCTTTTATGAATTTACTTGGTGATGGTTCGCAATTTGGTTGTCACATAAGCTATGAAGTACAGCCAGAGCCTAGAGGTCTTGCACAGGCTTTCATAATCGGCGAGAAATTTATCGGGAAGGAGAAAGTATGCCTTATACTTGGAGATAATATATTCTATGGGTCAGGAATGCAGGAATTGATGCAGGATTCTGTAGACCCTGATGGTGGCGTGATATTCGCATATCATGTGTCTGATCCGGAGCGTTATGGTGTGGTAGAGTTTGATGGTAATAAGAAGGCTATATCGATAGAAGAGAAGCCTATGCATCCTCGCTCGAATTTCGCTATTCCGGGGCTTTACTTCTATGATAATGATGTTATCGAAATTGCTAAAAATCTGAAACCTAGCGCGAGGCTTGA
>CAIOIA010000139.1 GCA_903858295.1 uncultured Candidatus Peregrinibacteria bacterium
ACATATTTCAGCTGGAATTTATATTCAGTTAATAAGTCTGCTTTATTGTGTGTTCAGCTGGTACGAGGTGGGGGCAGCTTGGAGCGAAGCCCGTTTCGTCAAACTGGGCTTCAGGGGTTCGATTCCCCTTGCCTCCACCACGGCCAGCGATATATAATGTATATGACGAAACGGGCTTCGTAACACAGGCTGCAGATAGCCTCAAGAGACAATCTTGGGGCTATCTATTTTTGACTTAACCACGGCCAGCGAATATAATATATAGGACGAAACCATCTTCGCGACACAAGCTGCAGACGGCTCCGGAATAATATCCGGGGCTGTTTATTTATGCGATGGATGCTAACTCTTCAGTTCAGCCTCGATAAAGCCGTCTATTTCGCCATTCAGTACGCGGGCGACATCACGCTCTTCATAATCCGTGCGGTGATCTTTCACCATGGTGTATGGGTGGAGGACATAGGAGCGGATTTGATTTCCCCATGACATCTGTACCGGTTCGCCCTTGATCTGGCTGAGCTCGGCGACCTGCTGCTTCTCGGCGAGATCCGTGAGCTTACCCATGAGAATTTTCATGGCGCGTTCTTTGTTCTGAAGCTGCGAACGTTCGGATTGGCATGCCACCACTATACCTGTCGGGATATGCGTGAGACGGACGGCTGATGAAACTTTGTTTACATTTTGACCTCCTGCCCCACCTGATCTGAAAGTGTCTATGCGGAGATCGTCTTTGTTCACCTGAGCGTGATGTGACACGTCGACATCTGGCATCACTTCGACGAGAGCGAAAGAAGTCTCGCGTGAGTTTTTCGCATTGAATGGCGAGTTGCGGACTAGGCGATGCACTCCTTTCTCGCATTTGAGATAGCCGTAGGCGTAAGGGCCGGCGACCTGCACTGTGACTGACTTTATGCCTACTTCTTCACCGCGTGACTCTTCATATATTTCGCAGGTATAATCGTTATCTTCGCACCAGCGTATGTACATGCGCAGCAGCATGCTTACGAAATCAGCGGCGTCCTTGCCTCCCGTGCCAGCGTGGATGGAGAGAAGAGCATCACCAGCATCGTAGCGACCCGAAAGGAAAGTTTTGATTTCGAGTTTGTGCCACCTCTTCTCCAGGTCATCTATGAGTTTTTTGAATTCTTCGGCAGTTGCTGGATCCTGATCTTCGTTGATGGTGGGAGAGAGCTCAGTGAGCGCGCGGATGTCCTGCTGAAGGGCTTCCCAGAGTGCGACTTCCTTGCGCGTGGCGGAGAGTTTCTTGCTAATCTGTTGTGCATTTTCAGGATTATTCCAGAAATCCTGAGCCTGAGTCTCGCTGTCCAGTGCCTCTATCTGCGCGTGTAAATCCTTGAGATTTATTTTCTGCAGGGCGTGGTCGACTTCTGAGGAGATAGTGGTGAGTTTTTGTTTGTGTTCGTGCATGGTGAAAATAATTGCTGATATGAGGATAGCATGGTGACCACAGAATATCACGCGGTTTCTCGTAGTGTTGGAATCACTTGTATATTGACTGAAAAGGGGTTTCATGAGATCTTTCCTGTGTAGACAATTCTTTAAATATAAAGAATATGAAACTTTCCAAGCGCAAAAAAGTCGATATCAAGACTTCCACTAAGGTCAAGCTTTGCATGCAATCTGGAGGTTGTGCAGAGGCTCCGGCAGCCACCCGTAAATAACTCGTATGAACAATCAATATCAGATTTCTCGATGGGTGTTTTTTTATGCCCAAAAAAATAATTTTGCCTTATTGAACGCCAAGAGTTTGGAGGTTCTCTATGTCGATGCTGAAGTAAAAAACATTGTTCGATTGTTCAAAAAGCCTATTAGTATCGAGGTAGCACTGAAGAAAGAGACTAATAAAACGGTAGCAAAAAAAACTATCACTCAGTTAATTAAGTTGGGCTATCTGGTTGACTCCGACACCGACGAATTGACTGATCTATACAAAGAAACTACCAGAGAACTTGATATCAGAAAGAAGTCTTTGGGCAAAGATACTCAACTAAATTCGCTCAGAGTAGTCTTGACGGAGAAATGCCCGTTTCGATGTCAATATTGTTTTGTAAAAAACAAGAAGGACATAAGCCTTACGGATCTGAGCTGGGAATCACTTAAAAAGGGGATAGATTTACTGATCAAATTAAATCCTAAAAAAGGCATTGAATTGCAGTTTTTTGGCGGAGAGCCTTTGGTCAGGTTTGATTTAATACAGCAGGCTGTTGAATACATTGAAGAGCAAATAATAAAAGGGAAAATAAAACAAGTTCATTATGGAATTACCACAAATGGAGCCTTGGTAGATGATAAGAAGGCTAAATTTCTAAAAGAAAAGAGCTTTTTGGTTAGCGTATCGCTGGATGGCTGGAAAGAATTAAATGATTTAAACCGCCAGTTTGCAAATAAAGAAGGTACTTTTAGTCACATACTACGCGGGTTGGAAATCTTGAAAAAACATCACAATGACATCGGGATTTTGGTCACTCCAAGTAAAACTAATATTGATCAATTAGCTGACGCCTGTGAGTACATAATTAAAGATTTAAAATTTAAATTTATAACCATCAATACACCCCAGCCAGTAAATGGGAACTGGGAGGTTGATGGTAAAAAGTTTTCTCTACAATTAAAGAAATGTTTTAAAGTTGCAGAGGAAAATAATGCTGTCATCAATCATTTTGGCACAAGGACTTTGTTTGCTCTGAATGAGAAGCTTCCAATGGCCATGTCGTGTTCAAAGTTTGGAAATGATTACACCGCAACGCTTTCCCCCGATGGAAAGGTAAGCCCGTGTATTGTCAGCTGGGAACACCCAGAGTCATTGAACAAACTGGATAATTTCTCATATAGTGGGAATTTCTCTAACTGGAAATTGGCTAATCCATATGCGTTTAAAAAATGTGTCAGCTGCCCTGCCATGAATATTTGCGGAGGACCATGTCCTTTGGAATTATTTGAAATGAAGAAACATGGTCAACCGAGTGAGCATGAACGTTGTAAATTTTTTGAGGATTTCTTAAAATGGTCAATTTGGTATGGCCAATCATGACACACTTGGAAAGAGCGCCTTTATCCTACTAACTGGTTTATGCAATAAAAACTGCTATTTTTGTTTCAACCATAATGTGGATCAGGCTCTACTGAAAAACAGAATTAATTTGGGGAACCTGCCGAAGCTAATTGATGATCTTTCACATAGCCGCATCGAGAGTTTGATTATTACTGGTGGGGAGCCTCTGATGAATATGGATTTACTTGAACTGGCTATCAGAAAAGCGAAAGATAGTGGGATGTCAGTCAGTGTAGACAGCAATGGGACATTATTAAACAGATCGATTATTGACAGACTTGAAGACAGTGAGTTGGATTATCTATATCTTTCTTCACACTTTCTTAAAACTATTAATCAAGAAATACTTAAGTGTGCCAGTGAGAAATTAAGTCTGCGTGTTATTCATATTATTACGAAACACAATGTAAACCAGTTAGGAGATTTTGTGGACTTCCTTAAGCAATATAAGATTGGGTTTCCCACACTTAATCCTGTGTTTCTTTACAGGGACCACAAAAATTATGAAGATCAAAGTCTGTCTAATCTAAAGGACGATGACCTTCAAAACGTGATGGAAGTTATCAAACAAGTATATTGGAAAAACAATTTGGATTTTCCAACTTTACTGAAGGATTTTTATCTTGGACGTAATGCGAGTTTCCCGACTTATTGTCATATGGGAGAAGCGGATCTGGTTATCTATAGCAATGGAGATGTTTATCCCTGCTTTCATCGTCGTGACCTTTATGCAGGAAATGTTTTTGATGATGATTTTCAGATTATTATGCAAAAGAATCAGGACTTCGCCGCCCATACAAAAGCGGCTAAATGTTTTGGAGAACATTGTCTAAGCCACTTTACCAATTAATATATGCCTAAATTTGTCTTGATAGGAGGTGGCGATATTTCACTCGGTGAGACTGCAAATATCGACCGGTTTACTATTTCTTTGATCGGAAATGAAAATCCAAACATTCTTTTCTTCCCGACCGCCGCTCATGATAATGTCGAATATGCAAATCTATTTAGAGAATATTATCTCTCTCTTGGGTGTAGCGAAACAAACAGTTGTTTTGTACAAAAAGAAAATACTGTGGATATATTGGAAAAAATTCGAAAAGCCGAAATAATATATCTCGGAGGGGGCCAGACATCCCTATTGATTAACCTATTTGATAAAAAAAAACTTGTCTCTGCTCTAAAAGAATTTTCTATGGAAGGCAAAGTCATAGTAGGCATGAGTGCCGGGGCTATTGCTCTTGGCGAGACAGCACTGCTTTCCGAGCTGGACGAGCAGGAAGAGGTTTTTGGCCATAGTTGGGGATTAATCCCAGAAACAATTTGTGTGCCGCACTATCAACAGAAATATCAAAATAAAATTGATAGATTCCGAGAAAGATATCCAGGTCAAAACATACTGACCATCAAGGAAAAACAGGCCTATTTCATAGAGACATCTGGAACAAAAATCATTAAACGGATTTTAATCAACGACTAGAGGACACAGATCCTGTCTGATTCTCAATGATACTTCAAGTGGGATGCCATGAGTTTCATAGAGAAACTTAAGATCGTCTGGATCAAGAAGCCTCTTAGTATTGAGCATTTTAATTATTAATCTTTGAGCTTTAATCACGAGCTTATCCAGACTCGCCTTCTCATTTTTCAAAAATTTAATGAAATTATTTTGGCCAGAGGAAAATTCCGGGAAATGATCGGCAAATATTTCTAAATATTTCCTCGCTGAATCATCAAATTGTTCTGTGGAATTAGAAGGCCAATTCCATAAAACTCTTCTCAACAATAATTTTAATATATAACCTTGTTTCTTATGTCCCGGCTCAACCCCCTGACTTGCCAGAAGAAGAATAGTTCGCAAATGATCGGCTACATTCATAGATTCCATAACCCCCAAGCCCTGATCCGTTCCCAGAGAGATACCAGCTTTAAACCATGGTAGATCGGCGACTTTTTCCAGGCCGTTTTGCATTGCCTGTATTCTCTCCAGGCCAAAAGCATGGTCGACAACTTTTCGTCCGTTAATCTCTAATATTCCCAAATCACCCAGCTCCAAAAACCTCTCACAATGACAGCCAGGTTGGCAATTATCTTGGCTACATGCAAGTGAATTATCTGGCCCTCGATCAAATATAATATTGGTATATTCGCCTTTTACTTTCAGCTTTTGCAAATCTATAGCATAACCAACCTTGTCAGAAACTATAATGTTATGAGGATCGACGCCTGCGTTTTCCCACATTGAAACTTCGTTTTTCCTGGAGTCAGGGATTCCTATGTAAACCTTATCGCGTCTAATAGCTAATTTTCCCCATAGCAGTGAGCAAATCCCCTCAATGATTTTATGCAAATTCTTTTCGGAGTAGTCAATACCTATCGAGATCTGTTCAAAGCTGGTAAGAAAACCATCTCTGACAATCATTTCTTCCAGAGATATTTTACTGAAACCTACTTTTACGCAGTACTGATTGGTTACCCATCCTTCACTAATTGAACCTCCTCTCTGATAGTGATCGAAATATCTGACAAAGGCAGAATTGACAAATAAAGTGCCGTCCCAATTTGCAGGTGGAATAACACTGATTTGTGGCACAACACGGAATCCTTGTTCAGACCAATGTTGATTGAAATCCCTTTTGAGATCAGATTCCTTCAAATGAACATTTTCTACTTGACACTCTGAATTTAACTCCTTTCCCTCGACCCTCATCTGATATATTTAATATATTGACTTTACTCTAGCACAAATTGACAAACACGACACTCATTCTTTCACATGGACAATTAACCTAGTTGAGACGAAGGCCTCACCATGCCACGGGCCTTCTGTCAATATGAAGAAATGGGCTGGTGGATTATGATTATTTGGCTGCGGAGGCTTTATCATTTATCTCATGAAATATGAATGCAAAAGATCTGACAAAAGAGGATTTGAAAGCGATTTTTGATAGTTGCATGGATGCGCTGGGGCGGGATGATCTGGACGCAGCGAATGAGTTTTTCACCGAAGCAATGAAGAATGTGGGGATGGAAGATATGAGTACTCCTGAAGCGAAACAGAAATACCTGCAAATGGCCAAGTCCATGATTCCGATCACTTGCGAAGCTGACAAGGTAGAGGTGGATGGGGATAAAGTTACTCTATATCTACACGGTACTTTCAATGATATTTTTGATCCCGGGAAAATTACTCCACAGGATGTGGACATACTCTTCACTCAGGAGGGCGGGGCGTGGAAAATGGGAAAGATTTTGCTCCATGATCATGAGGACAAATCGACTATGAAGAAATCTCCTGATCTCGCGGCCTCACCGGAAAGCGACTTCGACAAGAATCAATCCATGTCTCTGGGCTGCGCGATAAGCTCAGTGGCATTCGAGAAAACTCATACTCTGGTGACTCTGGAAATGTTTGATGAGCAGACTCTGGTATACCTTCCTGCGAAGGAGCATCTGGGAGATCTCGGACTGACTGCGGAGCGGCTGGTGGTCGGTGATATGATTCGTGTGCAGGGGCGTCCACATAAAGCAGATAAACACAAAGTATTGGCTTATGAAGTGGAGATGTAGTATCGTGGTGCGGCTCCGAGAGAGGCGCGAAGTAGCGCCCGTAATAATATAATTTATCATGGCTGAACATAGACAGGCGGCGCGAAAAATTCTTCTAAATACTGTATCGCAGGTGGTGGCGAAGGTGATAATCGGCGCTTTCTCAGTGGTGATTTTGAAGATGCTTACCGGATATCTCGGGAAACATGGTTATGGCGTATATAAATCGATTTATGAATTTCTCGCCCTGTTCGCGATAGTGGCGGATATGGGACTATACACTATCGGCGTCCGGGAGATGGCCAAGGATCCGGAACGAGAGGAGATGGTGCTCGGTAATATGATGGCGGCGCGCACGATGGTGATTGTACTTATCTCTATAGTTGCGTTTGGGGCTGCTTTCCTGATAGATGAGTTTCGTGGGACGATAGCGCCGTATGCCGTGGCGGTAGCGTCTGTGGCCTCGGTGTTCGCGATACTGACGGGAACCGTATCCACCGCTCTGCAGGTGCATCTGAAAATGGAGAAAAACGCACTTGGCTCCATGGCAGGGAAGCTTGTGGCTGTGATATGGATGGGCATAATGATATATCTCATTTACCCGCATAACTGTTCGCCGGACGCTGTGAAATTCCTGGTCAATGATGGTAGCGCATGCAGTATATCTGATGGTACTTTTATACAGCTGATCGTGGCAGGTCTCGGCGGGAATATCGTGATGTTTGCTGTTACCGGATACTTCGCATCGAAGCTGGTGAAGATACGCTATCGCGTAGACTGGTGGTTCTGGCGGGAAGTGCTTTGGAAAGCACTGCCTTATGGCTTCGCATTGATACTCAATCAAGTGTATTTCCGCATCGGCTCCATACTTCTGCTGAATATGAAAGGCGCTGAATATGTGGCGACATACTCCGCTCCATCAGCCATGCTCGAGGCTGCCGGCATTGTGCCGCTTTACTTCATGAATGCCATTTTGCCTTTCCTGACGAAAACACTACAGGCCAAAGATGGCTCGCATAAAGCTATAATTCAGACTTCATTTGATTTCCTGCTGATGAGCTCACTGCCCATCGTGACCGGGACTTTTCTGCTCTCATATCAATTTATCGATATCATCGCGACTCCGCAGTTCTTGAGTGACGCGGCTACCGGATATTACGGTTCGGACATTGTGCTGCAAATACTCGTCATTGCACTGCTTTTCAGCTTCCTGAATGGCCTCTTCGGATACATACTTGTGGCCTCCGAGCATCAGGATAAATTACTGATTCGCAATGTGTTCGGAGCGGCTCTCACCATACTGCTGACATGGCTCTGGATACCGCAATGGGAAGTGAGAGGAGCCGCTTTCGCCAATATCATCACGGAGTTTTATATATTCGTGGCTTCTTTCTTCCTGGCCAGGCGATACGTGGAATTCAGCATCAATCTGAAGAGATTTTGGAAAATATTGCTTAGTACGGCTGTGATGGGAGCTGTCATATGGTGGGCGCAGGTGCCGACTTATAATCTGGCTCATCTGGGAAATAAAAATGTGATTATACTTATCCCGCTGGCTGTGGTGGTCTATGTCGGCATGCTTCTTGTGACAGGGACACTGACGAAAAGCATGCTGAAATTGGTGCTGAAGAAA
>CAIOIA010000140.1 GCA_903858295.1 uncultured Candidatus Peregrinibacteria bacterium
TCGATCTTCAGACTGGCAGGATTTATGCCTCCGACATTTGCTGAGAGCTCCATATCACCGGCCTTGCGTGAACTCTGCACATAGAAACTCGCAGATGAACCTGATAATTCTTTTGTCTGTGTTTGAGCCTTCTGTGAATTAATATCCAGCGGATTCAGTACGAGGGCTCCCATATTTTTGTTAAGCACTTTCAGCGATACGCTGCCTTCGAAGCCGCTCACCAACACTCCGGACTTATCTACTATTTCCGCTTTCACCAGAGCGATTTCGGCACCATTAGCTTTTAGCTCATGCTTATCTGGCGTCAGTCGTATGCTCAGATCATGGCGGGTCTCTACCCCCGCATCAGCTACCACATCTGCAGGCTTGAAAAATTGTGCGCCCAGATTCAGCAGGTCTGCAGCCAGATTATTGGCATTATCTTCTGCAGTCTGGACTGTAGGATTATGATATTTTGCTGTCACTTTCACTTTCTCCGGATTAGCGCCTGAGACGAGTTTGACATCATATTCGCCTGTCACTGAGCTCATCTGCACTCCATCAGTATTTGGGTCTTCATCCAGAGATGCGTCAATTACTGATTCGGATTTGCCAGATCCATCATCCTTCACCGCATCGAATGTCAGGCTATAGGAGCCATTATTTGTTAAATTATAATTTTTATCGAATAATTGCGCATGTATGGAAGAGTTAGAATGTCCTCCACTGGCGATGACAGGTGATTTCACTTTCAGTGTGGCTTGTGCCGGATCCAGAGCATACACTTCGATCTCTTTCTCATCGCTTGGGACATTTTGTCCATCTATAGTTGCGATGATTACAGGCAGACCTGTCGTGGTGTTACTGGTGAGAGTAGTTTCCGCTATTCCGTTTGTGACTTTCACGTCTGCAGGGGAGAGAGTGGCGGACTTCGCGTCCTCTGCATTCTTGAAGCTGAATTTCACCACGCTGGAATTATCGCCGGTTTTCAGATCACCATTTGCGTCATACACGCTCGCCTTTACGTATATACTTGTCACTCCATCGGCAGGAATTCTATCAGTGTCTTCAGTATTTACCTCTGAAGTATCTACAGAACCGTCTGCAGGTAAATTGTAAATTTTCTTGGTGCCGATATGCAGTCCGGAGACATAAGCTCCATCCACCACGCCGCTTCCATCTGCACCACCACCCTTATCTTCCAGTCCGGAAGCCGTTCCGACAGTTTTGTCGTCACCCTGATTGAGCGGATTTATCCCAAGTAATAATTCATCACCGTCCCAGATTCCGCCACCATCAGTATCCGGATTCATCGGATCTGTACCGACTTCATCCTTCTCTCTGCCTGTAGTCAGACCGTCATGGTCAGGGTCGGCGCCGAGATCTATATCGTCAGCTTTTTCCAGCGGATCTGTGCCTCGATACACTTCCACGCCGTCATATATGCTGCCCTTATCGGTATCTTTATCTGTAGGATTCGAGCCATAAATATATTTTTCGAAATTATCCGGAAGCGTGTCTCCGTCCTGATCATTATTGAAACAATCATATTTTCCGACAAATCTGGAAACCATTATGGCAAACTCGACACGGCTTATCGGCTGCGCCATCCACATCATAAACTGGCTATTGGCCACGCCTCCAGGGAGTCCGGACGAGGCCTTGATTATCTCTCCATCGAAGAATTTCTTGAATTCATCTGGCTTCATGGCATCAATTTCTGCCACTCTGCCCTTAGGATAAATGCCTTCTTTCTGGGCAGTCAGCACATAATTGTAATACCAAGGCTTGTCAGTGAGACTCTCCTGCACGAATGCTGGGAAGCTTTCCGATTGCTGACGCGAAGTTTCCAGAATCACTTTAGTGGCTTCCGCCCTTGTGATATTGGCTTTCGGCACATAGTATCCTACATCTTTGTATGCCTGATAGCCGGATATAATTCCACGATTTTTACCTTCTGCTACGCAATATTTATATTGAGGAGATATATCGCTATCCGGGAATGCTGAGCGGGAGTAAAGCGACATCACTGAATCCTTGATATTTTGTTTGAATCGGTCACAGATTATGCAGATGCCACCTAGATCAAGCTTTATAAATTCTTCACGGGTGATAGCGTCATTCGGTCTTACTTTCCCATCGTTGTCTGGCGCAAACACACCTCTTCTGAATAATTTTACGAGATCACCGTAGCCTTCATCACCTGGCTTCATATCAGCGAAAAGACTGCTCTTGGGCTTCACTGGATTAA